>NZ_JBHMDN010000013.1:0-286028 GCF_042431195.1 Cohnella cellulosilytica | reverse complement strand
CGGAGCGCCAATCGAGGGTCGATGCACGATTTTTTAGAACAACGCCCTCCGTCGGAGCGCCAATCGAGGGTCGATGCACGATTTTTTAGAACAACGCCCTCCGTTTGAGCGCCAATCGAGGGTCGATGCACGATTTTTTAGAACAACGCCCTCCGTCGGAGCGCCATTCGAGGTTCGATGCACGATTTTTTAGAACAACGCCCTCCGTCGGAGCGCCAATCGAGGGTAGATGCACGACTTTTTAGAACAACGCCCTCCGTCGGAGCGCCAATCGAGAGCCGATGCACGATTTTTTAGAACAACGCCCTCCGTTTGAGCGCCAATCGACTCACGTTAATCGATTTCTAAGAACAATCTCTCCCGGAAGTCTCATCATAGGGCGTGCGCTCGTGTGCGCGAACGGGTCAGTTTTGGAAAGGTTGTGGGCCATGATTAGTCTGGAGACTGCCTCATACGCTCGTGAAATCACCGATTAATGGGTTGTTGACCTATTCCCATTTCAGAGGCGCATGGCTGCAGTGGGACGAACATACCTCTTGCACCTTGTTCATCGATTATCTTTCAGCGCAAACTTGATTTGCTTGGGGACAGCCCCCTGCCGCCTCTATCGTCGATGATCTTCAGCAGGAAAGGAGCGAGCGGCCTTGCGCGTATCTCTCTCTAGATGGATGATCCGCTTTACCCGCGGCTTAAGCCTGCGCGGCAAAATACTGACCTTGTACGTATTCATCCTCTTGCTGCCGACACTGCTGCTGGGAAGCGGCGTCGTTTATTTGGTCGTGCGGGGTTTTCACCAAAATTATTTGTCCACCGTGGACGAGACGGTTCGTCAGACCGCCCAGGTTGTCGATTTCAGCAAAAGAAGCTACGATCTGCTGGCCGTCCGAACGGCCACCGACGGAGAGCTGGTCGCGCGTCTGGCCCGCCAGTACGACGACATGTCCGAGGTGGTGGATACGGTGAACTACGTAGACCGCACCTTCCTGATCACGAGCAAATATTTGCCCGGCATCGTCGATTTTCGCATCTACCATACGAACGAAACGCTCGTTCAGGACGGCCAATTGTTGTGGAGACCGGAGTCCAGAACGATCGCGGGGCAGGAGGAAAGCGCCTGGTACCGGAACGCCGTCGCGTCGGACGCGCCTCTCAGATGGAGCAGCGTGCCGGGCAACGCCAAGCGAACCGTCATCACGCACAAAATTATCGACCGCTCGGGCGTCCCGCTGGGGCTTGTTTATATTTTATTGAATTACGACGCCGTATTCGGAGAGCTGCTCGACCATCCGTTCAACGATCGCGGGAGCCTGTTTATCGTCGATCACGACCGGCGCATTCTGGCCGCGACCGATCGCTCGCATATCGGCAAGCCGCTTGTCCTAAGCGAATGGTCCGGGCTTCCCGCCGAGGAAATCTCGGCTCCGGACCAGCAACTGGATCTGACGAACAGCAAGGAGCTGCTCATCGTCAAGCCGCTGTCGTCCGGGTGGAACGTCGTATCCTCCACGGCCATGAAGCAGCTTAGCGTTCAGAACCGCACCATACTGCTGCTGATCGTCGGCATCACGATCTTTTTCCTGCTGCTGTCCGTTTCTCTCATGATGGCCGTCGTGCAGAACATCGTCCGCCGCATTCGCAAGCTGGGCAGCCGGATGGTCGATGTGTCCCGCGGCGAGTTCGAAGCGGCGATCCGTTACAACGAGAGCGACGAGCTTGGCGAGCTGGAAAATAGGTTTAATCTGATGTCCGAGCGGCTGGGCAAGCTTGTGGAGGACATTACCCGGGCGGGCTTGCAGGAGAAGGAGCAGGCGTTCCGGGCGCTGCAGGCGCAGATTAATCCGCATTTCATCTACAATTCGTTGGGCCTGCTTCGCTGGAGAGCGCTGGACGCCCAGGACGGGGAGCAGATTCAAATTATCGACGCCTTGAGCACCTTCTACCGATTGACCCTTAACAATCAGATCAGCGTCATCCGCATTCGCGACGAGGTGGAGCATGCGAAGGCGTACCTGGACATCTGCCAGTTCCGGTATCCGGGCAAGGTCGGAATCGATTGGGAGATCGACGAGTCGGCGCTCGACTTGTACACGATCAAGACGGTGCTGCAGCCGATCGTGGAGAACTGCTACCAGCATGGGGCGATCGTCCGCCGGCCGGAAGCGCTCATTCAAATTTCCGTCGCCAGGCGGCAAAACCGCGTCATCCTGTCGGTATACGACAACGGGCAGGGCATTCCCGAGAACACGCTGCGGCAGCTTGCGACAGGGGGCCGGCACGGCAAAGGCAACGGCTTCGGCACCGCCAACATCAAGGAACGGCTGGCTCTTTATTTCGGCGAGGACGCCGAGTACGCGATAGAGAGCGAGCTTGGACAATGGACACGGGTCACGATCGATATGCCGGCCTGCACGGTCGAGCCGACGATCAGGAAGGGGCGATAAAGATGCTGAAGGCGCTTATAGTGGACGACGAAATTTCGCATGTGCAGGGGCTGATCCGCTTTATCGATTGGCAGGAGCTCGGCTTCGGAGCTCCGGCTGCGGCTGAATCGGGGGAGGAGGCGCTGAAGCTGCTGCAGAGCGCGAGCTTCGACGTGCTCATCTCCGACGTCTCGATGCCGGGGATGACCGGGATCGAGCTGGCGGCCGAGGCCAAGCGGCTGCATCCGCATATTCAGATTTTGATGATCAGCGGCTACAACGAATTCGAATTCGTTCAGGACGCGATTCATGTCGGCGCCCAGGCATATGTCCTCAAGCCGCTCAAGACGGAGGAGGTCGCCGCGCGGCTGCGGACGTTCCGAGACGCGCTGCGCATGCGGATGGAAGTGATGGAGCAAACCCGCGAGCTGGAGAAAAAAGTGTCGGAGAGCGTCCGGCTCGTCAAGGAGCGGTTCGTCAACGATCTGGTGGCCGACGCCATTCCCGTAGCCGAGCTTCTGGACTCCTGGCGGGAGCTGCTGCCCGTTCCCGCGCTCGAGCGAGGCTACCGGGTCATCGTGGTCGGCCTGGACCGTTATCTCGCGTCCGGGCTGGACGCCAAGCAGCGGATGCGGCTTGCCGGCGGCTTCAAGAAGACGGTGGAGATCGGCTTCTCCCACGATGAAGGGATATGGCTCGCGCAGACGTCGCCCGACGAGTTCGTGGCGCTGCATTTGAGCCCGTCTCCCGCCGCGCTTGCACTGGCCGAGAAGCAGTTTGCGTTTATTCAGACGATGATGGGCGAGCAGTACGAGGCCACGGTTACGATCGGCTGCAGCGACGAGGGGAAAGCGTGGGAGGAAGCTTCGCTGCTGTACAAGGAAATCCGCTTCGGCATGGCCAAGGCGAGACTGGTGGCGGACGGCCAGATCGTACGCCGCGAAGAGGCGGAGCGGGGCGATTTCGAGGCGTACAGAATGAGGGAGGAATTCGTGCCGGGCCTGCTTCGGCATATGGAGGCGGGGGATTCGGAGCAGGCCGCGCAGGCGATGGACCGCATCAAGGACGCGCTGCTCGCGGCCGAGGCCGCGTCGTTCTCGTATGCGCAGGCGTTCGGCATGAGCGTCCTCAGCGAGCTGATCCGCTCTTCGAAGATGAGGGGCGGGGCGGGCGCCGACGACTCCATCGTTATGTGGCGGCAGATGCTCGATTGCGGCAGCGCGGCGCAGATGGCCGAGCTGCTGGCCGAATTCGTGCGCACGCATATGGCGATCGAGCGCAAGGCGCATCTGAACCAGCAGCACCATCTGATCCGCAACGTGTCCCAATTTATCGAGGAGCGCCTACGGGAGAACTGGACGGTCAAGCAGCTGGCGGAGCAATTCAATTTGAACGCCAGCTACCTGAGCGTGCTGTTCAAGAAGGAGACCGGCCGGACGATATCCGAATTCGTGCAGCTTACGCGGATCAAGCGGGCCAAAGAGCTGCTGCAGGACCCGAACGTCAAAGTGTACGAGGTGGCCGACGAAGTCGGCATCCAGACGACCGCCTATTTTACTTACTTGTTTAAGAAGCTGGTCGGCAGCACGCCGCAGGAATACCGGGATTACGGCTATTCGGCCGATGATTGACGAAGGCGAGGGCGCAAGCCCAGACGTTCGTACTGCTCGGCGGGCGCGTCGCTTGCTTCCATCAGCTCGATCAGATGCCGCTCCATGAGAAGCTCCGCGGCCTCGTCTTCCAGCGGCCTTAGCTGCTGCGGATCGGCATCAATATCGTACAGCAGCGTGCCCATCCTGTGAGCGGGAACGAAGCTGTCGGCTTTGACTTTTAACGTGCGGACGCCTTTCGTGAAGGCGAACGGCTCGGCCAGCGTCAGCCCCTGCAGCTCCTCCACGGAGAACAGCGAAGCCATATGGGTCGGCATCAACGTATAGTTGTACAGCGGCGAATTATCGGGCTTCGCCGGCGCGCGCATATAGACGTAGCGGCCGTCGGTGCAGTTGACGTGCGCCCCGTGGATGCCGAACAGCACGGCTTCGCGGCTGCGGCGGCTTGCGGCCTCGGCTTGCCGCGCCCGCGTCAGCGGGATGCCGTTCATATCCGGGGCGGCCGGCGCGCCGAACGCCTCCAGCAAAGTCGGAGCGAAATCGATCATCTGCGTCAGCTGCCCGCAGCGCTCGCCCCGCGCTCCGGTGCGGGGATCCCAGACGAACAGCGGAGCGCGCGCGATCTCGTTATAGAACGGCATCATGCTTTTGCCCCACCAGTCATGCTCCCCGAGCAGCAGTCCGTGGTCGGTCGTTACGATCAGCATCGTATCCTCCCACAGCCCATACTCGTCCATGGCGTCCAGCACCTTGCCGAGCGAGGCGTCGCACATGCTGAGCAGCGCGGCGTATTCGTAACGGCAGTGCTCCGCTTCTTCCCTCGTCTGCCTGACGCGCTCGTAGTTCGGCCAGTCGAACGGCTTGCCGTCATAGTCGTGCGGATACAAGTCTCTATAGGCCTGCGGCGCGAAGAAGGGCTCGTGCGGATCGAACGACTCGATCTGCAGCAGCCAGTTGTCCTCCCGGCGATTGGAGCGGATGAATTCCAGCCCCCGTTCGAAGGTCCGGGATTGAGGGTGGCTCTCTTCCGTCTTCATATACTGCCGATTGATCCAATCCTGGCGGAACAGCCAGCCGCGGTAGCCTTCGTAGCGGACGGCATGCTCCGGAATTTGCGGATCGGCGACCTCTCCCTTCCACGGATCGCCTTCCTGTCCCCGAACGTTGTCCCAGGTCGTATACTGCCCGTGGTATGTGGCTCCTCCGGCTTCCCAATAATGATAATGATCGCTGACCAGATGCGAGTAGACGCCTTGCTTGCGCAGAAGCGCCGGCAGGGAATCGTCGAACGGCTCGAGAGGACCCCAGCTTCGGTGCAAAAAGTTGTAGCGGCCGGTGAGCAGATCCCGTCTCGCGGGCATGCAGGGCATGCTGCCCACCCAATGGTTGTCGAACGTGACGCTTCTGTCGGCCAGCCGGCTAAAATTGGGCGCGTGGACGTCCCGGCCTCCGTAAGGCGGCAGCATATGGCGGTTCAACGAGTCGAACATGACGATAATCGCTTTCATGACGGCACCTTCCTTGCGGCGTTATCGAGGCGCGGGACGAAGCTTGGCTGTTATCCTCTGCATAGAGGAGCGGGGACGATGTTTGTCGCCATATCCGCTTCATCAAGGAGCGGGACCGACTGTTTGTCTCCGCAGCCTCTTCGCCGACGTGCGGAATTCAAGCTTCGTCCCCGACTATCCGCCTCGTATTCTCTTCATTATAGCCTGGCAAGCCCGGGGAGCCGACCGGACGGCGATTGGTTTTTTTGCGTTTTGATTGCCTTCGGGCGCGGAATCATCATATCGTCCATGATTATCATGAGATCGTCAATGGCCTCGGACGGCGATATTCCGTACGATAAGCGCATGAGAAAACGAGGTGAGCATATGAGCATACAATTTCATTCGGATCAACGGTTGTTCTCGATCGCCACGGCGGGCAGCTCTTACGTGTTCGGCCTGAACGACAAAGGCACGCTCCAGCATCTGTACTGGGGAGACCCGGTCGCGGCGGCCGATTGCGCTCCGCTGCTCGGTTCCGGTTCCCACAGCTCGTTCGACGCCGCGCTGGACCGCGAGGTCGAGGAATACGCCGGCTGGGGCGGGCTGTCGTATATGGAGCCTTCGCTGAAAGTACGGTGGCACGACGGCGTGCGCGACTTGCGCCTGATCTACGACGGCTGCCGCATCGATGAGGCGGACGGCAAAGAAACGCTGACGATCGTGCTGAAGGACGAGTCGTATCCGCTGGAAGCGCGTCTGACTTACTCCGTCCGGCCCGGCCTCGACCTGATCGAGCGCGCGGTCGTTCTCGTCAATACAGGCGACCGCGACATCGTGCTGGAGAGCGCGCAGTCGGCCGCCTGGTCGCTGCCGGAGCTTCCCGCTTACCGGCTGACGCATGTGACGGGCAAATGGTCCGGAGAGTTTCAGCTGCGGAACACGATCCTCTCGGAAGGCAAGAAGGTGCTCGAATCGCGGCGCGGCTTCACCGACGGCCACGCCAATCCGTGGTTCGCGATCGACGACGGCCGCGCGACCGAGGCGGCAGGCCGAGTCTGGTTCGGCGCGCTCGGCTGGAGCGGCAACTGGAAGATCGCCGCGGAGAAGACGGCGTTTAACCGCGTGCGGGTGACGGGCGGCATCAACGACTTCGACAGCGAGTGGACGCTGGCCGCCGGCGAGAGCTTCGAGACGCCGACGTTTGTCGGCGGATATTCCTCCGCGGGCTTCGGCTCGATGAGCCGTCAGCTGCACCGGTATCAGTACGATTATGTATCGCCTGCCGGGGAATGGCGCAAGGTGCTGTACAATTCGTGGGAGGCGACCTACTTCGACGTCAACGTCAAGGACCAGACGGCTTTGGCCGAGCGCGCGGCGAAGCTTGGCGTGGAGCTGTTCGTCATCGACGACGGCTGGTTCGGCCAGCGCAATCACGACCGCGCGGGTCTGGGCGACTGGCACGTCAATCCGGACAAGTTCCCGAGCGGACTCGGCGAGCTGATCGGCAAGGTGCGCGAGCTGGGCATGGATTTCGGCATCTGGGTCGAGCCGGAGGCCGTCAACCCGGACAGCGACTTGTACCGCAGCCACCCGGACTGGGTGTACCACTTCCCGACGCGTTCGCGGACCGAGCTGCGCAACCAACTGGTGCTCAACATTTCCAAGCCCGAGGTCAAGCGTTACATCGTCGATTTTATGTCCAAGCTGCTCGGCGAGAATGACATTTCCTTCGTAAAATGGGATATGAACCGGACGATTACCGAGCCGGGCATGCAGGACCATCCGCTGAACCGGCAGAAGGAGCTGTGGATTCGCCACGTGCGCAGCCTGTACGAAATCTGGGCGGAGCTGCGCGCGAAGTTCCCGAACGTCGCGTTCGAGACGTGCGCGGGCGGCGGCTCGCGTATCGACCTCGGCATGCTGCGCTACGCCGACCAGGCGTGGCCGAGCGACAACACCGACGCCTTCGATCGGCTCAGCATTCAGGAGGGCTTCTCCTACGTCTATGCGCCGAAGCTGATGACCTGCTGGGTGACCGAGGCGGTAAGCGGGATGAACAAGCGGGTGACGTCGCTGCCGTACCGGTTCCACAGCGCGATGACGGGCACGCTCGGCATCGGCGCGAACCTGAACGAATGGAGCGAGGAGCAGCTTGCGGAAGCGGCCGGTCTGGTGGCGCAGTACAAGGAGGTTCGCCCGCTCGTGCAGGGCGGCCGGCAGTACCGTCTGGACGCGCTGAAGCATAAGGGCGTGGAGGCTGTGCAGTACGTCGGCGGAGACGGCGAGGACAGCGTGCTGTTCGCCTTCCTGCATTCGCAGAAGCTCGGCGACCGGCTGCCGCGCCTGTGCTTGCAAGGGCTGAAGCCCGACGCCGACTACGAGATCGAAGGCGTCGACGGCGTGCGTAGCGGCCGGGCGCTGATGCGAATCGGCATGGAGCTGCCGCTGCGCGGCGACTTCGACAGCCTGATGTATCCTATCCGGGAGCGGCGGTAACGTCCGTTCCGGCAGAAGGGGAAGTCAATCCTGATGCGCGCTTCGGTACGCGGAAGGGGACTTCCCCATTATTTTTTTAAATAGCCGGGAGAAATAGTAAGGGTCCTGGAAGCCGGCCCGCAGGCTGACCGCCTTCACGCTCTGATCGGTGAGGGCGAGGTACTGGCTGGCCGACTGGATTTTCAACCGCAAATAATAGTCGATCGGCGAATAGCCGGTTCTTTTTTTGAACAATTGGGTGAAATGGGGGATCGACAGCGCCGCCTGCGCCGCAAGCTCGGCCAGCGAGACGTTGTCCTCCAGACGCTCCGTCATATACCGCAGCGCCTGCTCGATGTTGGGCTGCCTGCGCGGATTCGGCGTCTCCTGCCTTCCGGCGTAAGCCAGACGGATAATGGCGGCCAGATGGCCGGCAAGCTGCGAGGCGTAAATGACGTGCTCCAGCGAGTGGCCCTGGCGCAGAAACTCGTAGCATTCGTCGAACAAGCCGATAAACGCGGCCGAGCGCTCCACCGGAATCGGGAAGGGCTCGGCGCTGCGCTCCGGGCCGAAGAAGGAGGAGGCGTGCTCCCCTTTCATATGAAACCAGTAGATCGTCCAGGGAGACTCCTCCGAGGAGCCGTACTCGTGAGGGGCGCCGGCGGGAATGACCGTAAGCTCTCCCTTGCGAACCTCGTGCCGCCGCTCGCCGTCCAGCCCGACCCATCCGGAGCCTTCCGTGCAATACATGATCACGTAGGCCTCGATGCCCTCCGTCCGTCTCCAGTAATGGTTGCGCGCTTTCGGGAAGCAGCCGATGTCCGTAATATGCAGCGGCCGGACGAGCGGATGGGCGGCGTATTCGTCCATCATATGAACGGGAAGCGCAAGCAGTCTCTCCTGATCCCCGGATCGTCTATCCATCGTTTCGTCCTTCCTCCCATCCCTTTTTCGGACCTGATTGCCGATCGTTCTTATCCTCATATCGTCCATCATTGCATGCGGATTGTCAATGGCGAGCATTGCCGGAATTTTGCTTCTTTACAACTGACTCCGAATCAATTATTATTGACTCAAGGTCATTGACTATAAATCAATTATTAATGGGGAGGAAGAAAAATGAATCAGAAGGTTATTTTAATTACGGGAGCGTCTTCCGGCATCGGCAAGGAAACGGCCAGGAAGCTGTTGGCCGAAGGGCATACGGTCTATGCGGCGGCAAGACGGGTCGAGCAGATGCGGGATTTGCAGGAGGCGGGCGCGATTGTCGTGCCGCTGGACATGGCCAAGGAAGAGACGATTCGGGCGTGCGTCGATCGGGTGATCGGGGAACGGGGACGGATCGACGCGCTGTTCAACAACGCCGGCTTCGGCCTCTACGGCAGCGTGGAGGAAGTGAGCATCGACGACGCGCGCTACCAGTTCGAGGTTAATCTGTTCGGCCTGGCCCGCCTGACGCAGTTGGTCGTGCCTCATATGCGGGCGCGGCGCAGCGGAATCATCATCAATACGTCCTCTGTCGGGGGAAAAATCTACACGCCGCTCGGCGCCTGGTATCATGCGACCAAGCATGCGCTGGAGGGATGGTCCGACTGTCTGCGGATCGAGCTGAAGCCGTTCGGGATCGATGTCGTGGTCGTCGAGCCGGGCATTATCGTAACCTCGTTCGGCAGCGTGATGAGCGCTCCGCTATTGAAGCAGTCGGGCAGCGGTCCGTATAAGGAGCTGGCGCGATCGGTCGCGCAGACGACCGAGAACGCCTATCGCGCGGGAGGCGGCTCGTCCCCCGCCGTGGTGGCGAACGCCGTATCCCGGGCCATTGCCGCCAGAAAGCCCAAAATCAGATATGCCGTAGGCAAAATGGCCAAGCCGCTGATTTGGCTCAGAAAATGCGTCGGCGACCGGACCTTCGATCGCCTGGTCATGAGTCAGGTCAAATAGCGTCCGTGAATCGGGGGATTCGCCTTGACAAGCCGTCCGGCGCGACTTAGGATTGACCTTAAGTCAATTAGCGAAGGCGACGGCGAGGTGCACGGATGAAAAGAGCGATGACCGAGACCGCCAAAGCGGAGAAAGCGAAGCAGATTTTGCAGATCGCGACCGAGATGTATCGAGGCAGCACCTTCGAGGCGCTTAAAATGAGCAGCGTGGCGAAGGCGGCGAACGTGTCGAACGGCACGCTGTTTTTTTACTATAAGACCAAAGAAATTTTGTTTATGGAAATGCTGTTTCTGGAATACGAGAAGCGTTTCGACCATTTGCTCGACCTGCTGCGCCCATGCGGAAAAATGACATACGAGCAGTTTAAGGCTTTTTTTCTGGGCGAGATGGACGGGCTTCTCGACGCGGATTCGCTGCTCATCCGCCTCAGCGTCATCAAGAGCACCGTGCTGGAGAAAAATATCGATCAGGAGACGGCCGTCAAAGGAAGCCTGTACCTGCACGATTCGTTCCGGCGGATCGCCGAGGCGATGATGGAGAAGGCCGATTTTCTCAGCGCCGAAGCTTTCTACGAGCTGATGCTGGCACAGAACGCCATTATTGTCGGTTACGTCAATATGGCGGTGCTCCCGCAGGCCATCGAAGAGGCGATCGACGAACACGGACTGCACGGCTTCCGTCTCGATTTTCGCCACAGCGCCCTGACCGCCATGGCATATTATTTGGACGGCTGGTTCGCCAAGCGTGGCTCTTCGACGTGAGGACGATTGCGGTTATATGTGGCTCGGCTTCTGCCCGTATTCGGCAGAAGCCTTTTTTGTCGTATCTCCGTTTTGACGCGAGAGCCGCTTTTGTGTAACATTTCAGAACGGAAGAGGTGCGGCGGATGAGAAACCTTAGTTTTCAGAAAAAGCTGTTTATTCAATACTCCCTGGTGGTCGTGCTGATCATCGTCCTGTCCGTGGCGGCGTTCCACAGGTATATCGTCCGGACAACCGAGGAGGAGGCGATGAAAAACCTCAAGCAGCTGACCGTGCAGACGAGGGGACAGGTGGATACGTTCCTGCAGGCGATGGATCACACGGCGCTCCAGGTCATGAGCACGCCGCGCATCGTCGAGGTGATGGCCCAGGCCCGCCGGAACGACGATCCCGGCAATTACTTCAGCGAGAATTCCCGCGTGGCGTTCGAGATGGGACGGGATTTGACGGCGATTCTGGGTCCCAAGGTGTCGGCCTCGAGAGTCAGCGTATACAATCTCCAGGGGGATTATGTCAGCATGGGCACTTTGGGCGAAACGCCGCAGCGCGTCGAGGGTTTTCTTCGCGGAGGCGACATCGTCGCCCTGTACGAGCGGGTTGCCGCGAGGAAGGGCAAGGAGCTGATTCTGCCTCCCCATGCGGATTTCTGGTCGGACGAGACCGACCGGCAGGTGATCTCGGTTTTCCGGATGATCAAGGACATCGGGACGGGAGAAGCCTACGGGATCGTGGAGGTGCAGCAAACTTACGACCTGCTGGAGGCGCTGCTGGATTACCCGAATTTGTCCAACGTTCACGCCTATCTGTTTTCGGAGACCGGACAGCCTTTCGTATCGACGGCGAGCGGAAAGGAAAAATTAAACGAAGCGGGCAAGTATTATCGGCCGTCCGAGACGGGAGAGCTGCAAAGCCATATGGTAGGCGGACACGGCCGCCAGGAGGTTGCGATTGTGGCCCGATCCGCTTATTCCGGCTACACGCTCGCCCTCGTTCAGGCGAGAGACGATCTGTTCATCACCAAAAACGCGACCGTCAAAATTTTGTTTTTCAGCTCGCTAAGCCTGGTGCTGCTGACCGTTCTGATCCTTTATCTGCTGTCCCGTTCCTTGACCAAGCCGCTTAAGCAGCTGCGGGTTTCGCTGAACCGGGTTAGCCTGAACCGGCTGTCGATCGAGCTGGATCAGTCGAAGCAGGTCAACGAGTTTATGCTGCTCAACCGCGCGTTCGAAGCGATGTTCCGCAGGCTGAACGAATCCGTGTCGCATGAAATCAAAGCGCATCTGCTGGCGATGCAGTCGCAGATGAATCCGCATTTTCTCTACAACATGCTCGCGGTGATCAGCGCGTCGGCCGTCGAGTCGGGCAACGACGCGATCGCGGCGATGTGCCACAAGCTGTCCAGAATGCTGCGCTACGTGTCGACCTGGGACGAGCAGGAGGTGACGCTGGAGGACGAGCTTGCCCATACCCGCAATTATTTGGAGCTGATGAAGGATCGCTACGAGAAGAAATTCGAATACGAGCTGCGGACGAACGGGGCGGAGCTGTCCGGCGTGAAGGTTCCGAAGCTGATCGTGCAGCCGATCGTGGAAAATTGTTTTCAGCATGCGTTCGCGCGGGCGGAAGCGCCCTGGCATATCGGAATCGAGGTTGCGGCGAACGACGAAGGCTGGTCGATCTCCGTCTCGGATCGGGGGACGGGATTCGAGGAGGGCGCGCTGGCCGAGCTGGAGAAGAAAATCGCCGACGCTCTTCTCAAGTCCGATGCTCTGGACATGAGCGGATGGCGCATCGGCGGACTCGGCTTGGCGAATACGATCGTCCGCTTAAAGCTGCGCTACCGGGGCGGCTTCCATTACCGGATTGAGAAGAACGAGCCTTCGGGAACCCGCGTGACGATAGGAGGGACCAATCAATGACCTTAAACATTCTGATCGTGGAAGACGAGCCGCCGATCGCCAGAAGCTTAAAAGCGCTGATCGAGCAGCTGCCGGGCATGCGCGTCGCGGCTTGCGCCGAGCATGGCGCCGAAGCGCTGGACCGGCTGGAGCGGGAAGAGATCGACGTCGTGTTCACCGATGTCAGCATGCCCGTGATGGGAGGCATCGAGCTGATGTCCGCCATTTACGAGCGCTATCCCGATATCGTGACCGTTGTCGTCAGCGGCTATCAGGATTTCGAATACGTCAGAAGCGCGCTGCAGTACCACGCCTTCGATTACATGCTGAAGCCCGTGTTTAAGCCGGACCTCCACCGTTTGCTGGAGAAGATCGCCGAACTGAGCGCAAGGAGGAAGAGCGAGGCCCAGACGCGGCAGCTTGCGGCGCTGCTGAACCGGACGACTCCCGGAGACGAGCTTGTCCGCGACGCCTTGCCGGACCTGCCTTGGTACGCCCTGGCCGTCGTCTGCGCCGGGACGATGCCCCAATCTTACTCCGACGGCGCGATTCCCGGAAAGAGCTACTGGGAGCAGGTCGATTGGGGCGAGCTGTCGTCCTCCGTCGGCGGCAATTGCCGTTTCTGGATGATGGACGGCAGAACGGCGGCGGAAAAAATCGTGATCGCGGCGTTCGCGGAGCCGCGGGATATTGCGGAATTCGAGCGGATTTACGCCAAGCTGCCCGAAAATCTCTTCGTCACGATGCTGGTCGGCCCGGAGACGAGGAAGCGGGAGGAGTTGGCCGATTTTCACGATGCGCTCCGGCAGCTGCTCTACCGCACCGTGTCCGTCGGGCAGTCCCGGATGATTTTCGTCGAACGTTCGAAGCTGGAGGCGCGGGCATCGCGCGAACGCGGACTGGAGCTCGAGTCGGCCGAGGCGGAAGCGCTGGCGCTTCACCTGCGCCGGGACGAGACGGAAGCGGCAGCCGGCGCGATAGCCGGTCTGTTCGAGCGATGCGCCGAGAGAGAGGTGTCCCAGGCGGAGCTGGAATCCGTCCTGCAGCAGCTGCTTCATCGCATCGTCAAGTTCTCCTCGGGGCAGGAGGTTCACTCGACTCTTCCGGAGATCGAGCTCGGAGAGGCGATTGCCAAGGCCGTTTCCTACCCGTCGCTGACGAAGGACGTCCTTCGCGT
This sequence comes from Cohnella cellulosilytica, assembly GCF_042431195.1. Lineage (NCBI taxonomy): Bacteria > Bacillati > Bacillota > Bacilli > Caryophanales > Paenibacillaceae > Cohnella > Cohnella cellulosilytica. The sequence goes on along the minus strand of NZ_JBHMDN010000013.1, from coordinate 272,256 downwards.
ATACGCGGCGGCGGCCGTTCGCGACCAGGCGCAGGATACGCCGCCGATCGTGCTGGACGTCGAGCGGTTTCTTCGCGAGCATTACGCCGAATCGATTACCGGCGAGGAGCTGTCCAGACGCTTCGGCTTCGTTCCGTCTTACATAACGAAGCTTTTTCGCGCTCACAGGGGCGTGTCTCCTTTGCAGTATTTGACCCGCGTCCGGCTCGACAAGGCCAAGGAGATTATTCGCGGCGAACCCCGGCTGATGCTGAAGGAAATCGCCCAAATGGTAGGCTACAGCGATCCGCTGTACTTCAGCCGGGTGTTCCGCAAGGAAGTCGGAGTGTGGCCCAGCGAATACAAGCAGGGCTGAAAGCGTTTGCCTTTGTCCATCTGTCGTTTCGTTTCCTCCATTTATGTCGGGCGGCGTTCCAACTATACTGAGGTCAAGCGGTGGAGGCCTGCATTGCAAACATAAAAAGGGGAGTAGAATATGGCTAGTCGTAAAAAAGGCTTCAGATGGATGATATCGGTTGCAGCGGTTTCCGCGCTGCTGGTTGTCAGCGCTTGCGGAAGCGGCGGGGGGAATAACGCGGCCTCCGGCAGCGGCGGCGGCGCGCAGCCCGGCGAGACGGCGGCAGCGGCGGACAAGAAGCCGTTTACGATCACGTATCTGACTACGCAATCCCGGATGAAAACCGGCATGAAGGATTTGGCGGACGCGATCAAGAAGGACGAGAACATTACCGTCAATTTCGAGGTCGTTCCCGACAATCAGTTTCAGACGCTGCTGCTGACGAAGATCGCTTCGGGCGAAGTGCCGGACGTCATCGACATTAACGCTCCCGAGAGCTACCCGGTGTACAACGCGGCGGAAAATTTCGAGGACTTGAGCGGCGAGCCTTGGGTGGCCAGACTGAATAACGCGGACATGTACAAATATACGGACGGGAAGTATTACGCGTTCCCTACCTCCGCGCCGGGGCTGGTTGCCGGAGCCTATTACAACAAGCAGGTGTTCGAATCTCTCGGGGTTTCCCTTCCTTCGACCTACGAGGAATTCCTGGCTCTGCTGGACACGATCAAGGAAGCGGGCATTACGCCGATCTATATGAGCAACAAGGACACGTGGACGACGCAAATCCCGATGCTGATTCTTTTCGGCGCGGCGTTGGGAGACAAGGCGAACCAAACCTACCAGGATCTCATCGAGAACAAAACCAAGTTTGCCGACATTCCCGAATTCAAGCAAGCGCTCGGCGATTTTCAAAATTACGTGAACAGCGGCTACGTCAACAAGGATCACGTCACCGCCACGTACGACATGTCGCAGCAGGCGCTTGTCGAGGGCAAGGCGGGCATGGTCATCAGCGGCAATTTCCTGATTACGGATATCAACAACAAGTGGCCGGAAGCCGAAATCGGATTTTTCCCGGTACCGTACAATGATACCGACAAGGTCATCTCGGCCAGCATCTTCACCGGAATCGCCGTCATGAAGAACGGCAGCCAGGTCGAGAACACGAAGAAATGGCTGGATCTGTGGACGCAGCCGAAATACCAGGATATGTTCTTCAAGCTGTACCCGGGTCTGCCGGCGGCAAGCGACATCGACGGCGGGCAGCTGATTCCTGCCGTGCAGGAAGCTTACGATCAATATTTGAAGACCGGCAAGGTGATCTATCAATTGAACGACTCGTTCGCCTCCGCCGGAGGATTCCTCGACAGCAAGCTGTGGCCGATCTACGTGGAGGTCGCGATGGGCAAATCCGTCGATACGGCGATCCAGGACATCGACAAGGAATTCCAGCAGTTCGGCAAGCTGAAGAAGCTTCCGGGATTCGAATAAGCAATCCGGGGGTTGTCCCATAAGTATTTCTGCGATCCTTTATACTTCCTAACTTATGGGACAGCCCCTCCGCTTGAGCTGGACAGAAGGGAGCCGGAATTATGCGCAACAAAACATCAAGCCTGTACAGCTACACGCTGACTTACCCGGCGCTGCTGCTGTACACTCTCTTTTTTGTCGTTCCGGTCGCGGCCGGCATCGTCATGGCGTTTACGGATTGGCAGTCGACCCGAATACTGGAGCCGGCCTTTAACGGGCTGGACAACTTCCGCGCCCTTTTTAACGACGAACGATTTATGAAATCCTTGACGAATACGCTGTGGTTCGCTTCCATCACGATGATTTTGAAGGTCGTCTTCGGCCTGCCGCTGGCGGTCGCGCTGGACAAGCCGCTCAAGACGAGAGGTTATCTGCGAACGATCTTTTTCTTTCCCGGCATTCTGAGCGCGGTCGTCATCGGAATTATGTTTACGTCGCTGTTCCAGATGGATGGGGTCGTCGACCGCTTCCTGAACTTTTTCGGCATTCCGACGGGGGTCAACTGGCTGGGGCAGGGCAATACGGCGATGGCCGTCGTCATGCTGACCGACGTATGGCAGTGGACCGGATTGACGATGATTATTTTCCTGGCCGGCCTGCAGGGCATTCCGGGCGATTACTACGAGGCTTCGACGATCGACGGCGCTTCCGCTTATCGTCAATTCCGGCACATTACGCTGCCGCTGCTGGCGCCTTCCTTTACGATCATCTTCACGTTAAGCCTGATCGGCGGCCTTAAAGTGTTCGCGAACGTCTACGTGCTGACGAACGGAGGTCCCGGTTTCTCCACGCAGGTGCTCGCCACATACATTTACCAGGCCTTCGGCTCGGGGCTGCTCGGCCTGTCCAGCGCGATGGGGCTGGTGCTTACCGTGCTGGTCACCGTTCTGACCCTGCTGCTTAACGGTTATCTTCGCCGAAAGGAGCTGGAGCTATGAGCGTCATTGCCAAGCGTTACAAATCGTGGCTTCTCGAAGCGGCGCTGCTGCTGTTCAGCCTGGCCGTTATCGTTCCGCTGCTGATCATGTTTTTCGGTTCGTTCAAATCGTCGGCCGAGGCGTCGCGCTTCAACATCGAGCCGCCGTCGGAATGGCATTGGGACAACTACAGCTTCGTGTTCGAGACCGGCGGACTGCTGCGCTCGTTCTGGAACAGCAGCGTCATTACGGCGTTCTCCCTGCTGCTGACGGTCATCGTCGCCAGCGCCGCCGCGTTCGTCATCTCGCGCCGGAAGTCCAAGGCAACGGAAAGCATGTATATTTATTTCCTGATCGGGATGATCGCGCCGATGCAGATCATCACCACCTACGCCGTGCTGAAAATACTCGGATTGACCGGCAGCTTCACGGGCGTCATTCTGATTAACGCCGCGATCAACATTCCGCTGAGCATCGTCATGTTCGCCGGTTTCGTGAAGGGCATTCCGCGCGAGATCGACGAGGCTGCGGCGATCGACGGCTGCGGCTCGTACCGGTTGTTCGGAATTATCATTATGCCGCTGCTGAAGCCGGTGATCGCGTCCAATATCATCTTCCTGTCCCTGGGCATCTGGAACGATATTATGCTGCCGATCTATTTCCTGAGCGGAGACAAGTGGACGCTGCCGCTGTCGGTATATCAATTTTTCGGGCAATATTTCAGCAGTTGGAACTACGTGTTCGCGGACATCGTGCTTTCCGCCATTCCGGTCGTCATTTTATTTTTGACCGCGCAGCGGTACATCGTGGCCGGAATGGTGTCGGGAGCGCTGAAAGGATAAGCCGTCCCGTTGACGGGATGTTAACTCAAGGAGGTACGGGCAGGATGTCGCAATCCCTGATCGAGCAAAGAACGGAAAGAACGAAATGGTTTCTGAACGACCGCTTCGGCATGTTCATCCACTGGGGGCTGTACGCGATTCCGGCGCGCGGCGAGTGGATCAGGAACGACGAGCAGATCAGCGTGGAGGATTATCAGGTTTATTACGACGAATTCAATCCCGACAACTACGATCCGCGAGCCTGGGCGAAAGCGGCCAAGGCGGCGGGCATGAAATACGCGGTGCTGACCGCCAAGCATCACGACGGCTTCTGTCTGTTCGACAGCCAGCTGACCGATTACAAAGCGACCAACACGAAGGCGGGGCGCGACCTCGTGCGCGAGTTTCTGGAGGCGTTCCGCGCGGAAGGGCTGAAGGTCGGCCTGTACTATTCCATCATCGACTGGCATCACCCGAGCTATCCCGCGTACGGCGACCAGTACCATCCGATGCGGTTCAACGAAGCGTACAAGCGCGATCCGAACCTGTTCGGCGAATATTTGGACTACATGCACGGGCAGGTGCGCGAGCTGCTGACGAACTACGGCAAACTGGACATCATGTGGTTCGACTTCTCCTACGGCGACATGATCGGGGAAAAATGGCGCTCGCACGAGCTGATGGAGACGATCCGTTCCCTGCAGCCGCACATTGTGATCGACAACCGTTTGGAGGCGAGCGGGGAAGGCGGCGGCAGCATTTTTACGAAAAATCCGAGCTTCTATGCGGGCGACTTTGCGTCTCCGGAGCAGATTATCCCGCCCAAGGGAGTGACGGACGAGGACGGCGCGTCGATTCCGTGGGAGGCGTGCATTACGCTGAACAACAACTGGGGGTACGGCGCGGCGGATTTCCGGTATAAGACGGCGAAAACGATTATCCGCAAGCTGGTCGAATGCGTCAGCAAAAACGGCAACCTGCTGCTGAACATCGGCCCGGACGCACGCGGCGAAATTCCCGCGGAATCGCTGCGGATTCTCGAAGAGGTCGGTCAGTGGATGCGCCGCAACGGGGACAGCATTTACGGCTGCGGCCAAGCGATCTGGCCCAAGCCGGAATGGGGCCGCTACACGCAGAAGGGCAACAAGCTGTACGCCCATCTGTTCGAGGAGAGCGTCGGCCCGATCGGCCTGCCGGGACTGGCCGGGAAGGTGGCCAAAGCCAGACTGCTCGCCGACGGTTCGGAAGTGTTCGTATCCCGTCCTTGGAACACGGTGCTGTACCCGGAGGACGCGTTCATCAACTTCGCCCGTCCGGAAGTATTGACCTATCCGCTGCCGGACGAGCGGAATACGGTCGTCGAGCTGACGCTGATTGACTGATCCCACTCCCGACAGCGGCAGAAAAGCGTTGAGAGGCTGTTCCGTAAATTAAGGACACTTGGATATCGAGAAAGAAAAGGGGTATGTATCTCCCGGAGAGCGAAGCGCCTGCCTCATACGGTCCTGAAATCACCCTGTCACGGGTTTAACCTTTCAGATTTCAGGACCGTATCAGCAGCGTAGGGAGATACATACCCCGTTCGTGTTCATCGAGGATTCCAAGGTTCCTTTTACGGAACAGTCTCTTGCTTTTCTCCGCTGTCGGGTGATATTATGGATACACAAAAAGCCCAAAAACGAAAGCCAAGGCGCAGTGAACAACTGCCGCGGTCGATGCGCGCCTTGCAGGTGAAGAAGGTGAACGGCGTGGCGATGTCCAAACGGAGATTTCAGTTTCTCGACCAGTTGGTGGAGATGTATCAGAAAACCCGGCTGCCCATTCATTACGAAGCGCTGGCCAAGGCTGTCGGCGTCAGCAAGTGGACGGCGTACGACATGCTCAAGGAGATCGAGAGGTCCGGCTATGTGACGCGCAGCTACGAGACGAACCCGAACGAGACCGGCAGATCGCAGGTCGTGTTCGCTCCGACGGCCAAGGCGGCTGAGCTGTTTCGGCAGCAGCGGCTGAGCGCGCTTCCGGCCGAACGCTGGGACGAAACCGTGCGGGAAATCCGCCGTTTGCTGGACAGCATGGGCCAGATGAGCATCCAGGAGCTGCTGGGCCAAATGCTCGAAGAAATTCCCGGCAAACGTTCGAACCTGGAATTTTGCGGCTACATCGTCGGCATGCTGCTGGCGTATCTGAAGCAGCTCGGGGGCAAGACGGAGTCGGTCATTCGCGCGCTCATTCGCAAAACCTCGGGACATCATGCCGGCCTGCTGATGTTTGTAGGCACGGTGCTGGGGACGGCAATCCAGACCGTCAACGAGGAGCTGGGCAGCGAAATCGCCGAGCTGGTCGGCGAGTACGTGGAATTGCTGGACGGATTGACCGGCGGAGAGCAGACGCTGCTGTCGGAGCTGGTTAGAGAGACGCTGGCGTAAGTCCCGTTTCTTGTTCGCGATACAGATTCATGATCTGTGTCGTCTGCGTAATGCTTTTCGCAGAGGATGGAGAAGGCGTTTTTCGGCGAGTTTTTGGGTCTTTTGTGGGAAGTCGGAACGGAGGAGAACGGGATGCGAAAAATCGGCTTGGTGCTCGGCGGAGGAGCAGTGCGCGGGCTTGCCCATCTCGGGGTGCTCAAGGGGCTGGAGAAGCACGGAATTCCTGTAGCCGGCATTATCGGGACGAGTATGGGCGGAGCGATCGGCGGTCTGTACGCAGCCGGCATTTCCGCCGGCGATATCGAACGCATGCTGCTTCGTACGCCCAAGTATCGCTTTATCGATCTCGGTCTTAGACAGCGGGGCCTGCTGGCGGGCAACGGCATTCCGCAGGCGGTAAACCGTCTGCTGGAGCAGCACGACAAGGCGAATTTGCCGATCGAGCGGTTTCCGATTCGGTTCAAGGCGATCGCCGTCGATCTGATGGAAGGCAAGCAGGTTATTCTGGATCGGGGCGATCTGGGGACGGCGCTGCGGGCAACGACGGCTTTTCCCGGCGTATTCGCGCCGCTTATGATCGATGGCCGCATGCTGGTGGACGGAGGAGTGCTGAACAACTTGCCGGTGCAGGAAATGCGCAATGAACCCGTGGACTTCGTCATTGCGGTCGATGTTGCCCGCGAGCACGAGAAGCGGCCGCCGCGCAGCATGATCGAGGTCGTGTACCGCTCGTACAGTCTGATGACGGCGGAAAGAAAACACAGCAGCCTGCATCTGGCCGATTTGGTCATCCGTTCCGAGGTGGGGCAGTATGCGGCGTTCGACTTCACCAAAGCGGCGGAATGCATCGAGGCGGGAGAAGCGGCGGTCGAGCAGTCGATCGAACGCATCCGGGCGCGCCTGCTCGAAGAGTAACGGAGAAGGCGGCGGAGGGGGTGAGGCTGACGGGCAGGAGTGCAATTTGTTTTTTAATTAGTTTTTGGGTCTTTTGTGTATTTTGCCGATAAAATTATAAATTGGAGTGGTAGACCGATGTTGAAGCAAAGCGCAATAAAATTCGCAGCTTGGATTGCCCGTTTCGCCCCCTGGATTATCGTCGCGGCGTTAATCGCGACTTGTGCGGCAGGCTATGGATTAAGCCGGATGGAAATTCGCACGAGCGTCGATATGCTGCTGTCGGACGACGACCCGGTCGCCGTCCACAATGCGAGGTTTCAAGAGAAATTCGGCGGCGAAAGCCTTATTTTATTGATCAAGGGGCGGCAGGACCAATTGTTCGATTCCCAGTCGTTGCGGGTGCTGAACGATTTGCAGCATAAGCTGAGCGAATCGGACAAAGTATACTCGGTAACCAGCCCGCTGTCTCTGGCCGAAATATTCGCCGGGCAGGCGAGCCGGCTATCCGGGACCGCGCAGCAGCTGCCCGAAGCGCTCGGGGAACCGAGCGCGGTCAACGACAAGTTTGTCCGGCACGCGCTGTTGGACGGACAAGGTCGTCCTCAGCCGCCCGTCGCCCCGCTGCTTCCCGATAACGGCAATGACATGTTGTTCCAGATTCAACTGAACAGCGGACTGACGATGCAGGAGATGGCCGCTGCGACGGACGCTATCGAGCGGATAATCGCGGACCATGCAATTGCGGGCACGGAGACGTTATTTTCCGGCATCCCGGCCATTTCGAAAACACTGGAGGACTACATCTCCGAAGATATTGCGACGATGCTGCTTGCGGTGATCGTACTGATGATCGTCGTGCTGGCGCTCGTCTTCCCGGTGCGTTCGCGCTTGATTTCGCTCCCGGTCGTTCTGGTCGGCATGATCTGGACCTTCGGGTTAATGGGTTACATGGGCATGCCGCTGAGCATTGCCACCATGGCGCTGCTGCCGATTCTGATCGGATTGGGAACGGACTTTGCGCTGCAGTTCCATAACCGTTACGAGGAGGAAGCGGCCAGGACGCAAAACAGGATCACGGCGGTGACGAATACGCTCGGCCGAATGGCTCCAGCAGTCGGCATAGCGGTTGCGATCATGGCGATCGGATTTCTGACGCTGCTGCTATCCGATATGCCGATGATCAAGGATTTCGGACTGATGCTGGCGATTGGCGTGGCCATTATGTATGCGCTGGGCATCGCGCTGCTGCTTCCGGCGCTGGCCTTCCGGGACCGCAACGGCATACGCTCGCGGCAAAGCGCTTCCGGCGGAGCCGCGGAACGCGGATTGGGCGCGCTGGCCCGGGCGATCGTCCGCCGGCCGCTGTGGTTTCTCCTTCCGCCGATTGCCGTTGCGGCCATCGGCTTCGGATTGGATCACAAGTTAAACGTGGAAAGCAATATCGAGAAGCTGATGCCGCAAAACGCTCCGGCGCTGCTGGCGATGAATGAGATCAGGGAGGTGCTGGGCAGCACGTTGACGCTGGATTGGATGGTGGAGAGCGACGATGTCCGTCGTCCGGAAGTGCTGCAGTGGATGGAACACTTCCAGCAAAACGCCGTTGCCGCTCATCCCGGCGGCATCGAAGAAGCGTCCGGCATCGCGAACGTCATGGCCTCCGTACAAGACGGCATTCTGGGGGCGGACCGCGACACGATCGCCGCCGTATACGAGCAAATTCCCGACGCGATGACATCGCCGTTCGTCTCCGCAGACCATACGATGGCCCGCATTACGTTTACTTTGGCGAATATGGACACCCGGCAGCAGGAGAAGCTGCTGGCCGAGATGGAACGCGGGGTGGACGCTCCTGAAGGCGTCGAGGTTCATCCTGTCGGCATTCAAGTGCTGCAAATCAAAAGCTTGAACGGCTTGACAGACAGCAGGCACGCATCGCTGCTGAGCGGTTTGCTCGCTATTCTGATCGGGTTGTTCGTCGCTTACCGCAATTTGAAGCGGGCGTTCTTCCCGCTGCTGCCGATCGTATTGGTCAACGGTTGGTCGGTCGGGGTGCTGTACGCGCTGGGCATCGACATCAATCCGCTGACGGCGGTACTGGGCGCGCTCGTGCTCGGTATCGGAACCGAGTTTACGATTTTGTTGATGGAGCGTTATTTGGAGGAAAAAGCGAACGGACTGGATACGGAGCAGGCCGTGACGACGGCAATGACAAAAGTCGGCCGCGCGATTACGGCTTCCGGTCTTACGGTCGTGGGCGGCTTCAGCGCCCTGATCTTTACGAATTTCGAAGTCGTGCGCGTATTCGGCATCTCCACCGTCCTGGATACGCTGCTGTGCCTGATCAGCACGCTTACGGTGCTGCCCGCGATTATCGTTATGCTGGACAGGGACGTGCGCCGCGCCGGCTAGACGAGCTTAGGGGGGACAACTTGCCGCTCGCAAAGCCGCCGGCCGATGAAGGCGGCAAGTGCCCTCGGAGGGAGCCCGTACCGGTCGTCTCCCTCGATGTGCTGCACGAGCCGGACGTAGGGGGACGAGCTCCCGGAAGCCTATTTCTCGCGTTATCGGTCACCGGTCTGTCGAAAAGAGGGGAATTCTGGAAGTTGGCGAATATGTTCGAAATAGCGACTTTCAGGAAAAGAGGAGAGAATTGTCATGTGGGCGGAATTGGCTTCGTTTCTTCAAGCAAATGCAACCGAAACCCTTGTTATTTCGATCATCGGTACTTTATTGGTCTGGATGTACAAGCAGTTCAAAGGAATGATCGACCGGGAACAACAGGACAAACTGAAGACGATCCAGTCGAAGCAGGCATGGTTTACGAAGCTTGAACTGAGCCTGGCGAGCGTTCTCCATCTGCGCGACGAGGAGAGCAAGCGGCGTTTGTTGACGCTGCTGGGGGAGTGCGGTCCGTATTTGACCCGGATGCAGCGCACCGTGGTTCGGGATTACTGCAAGAGCTTTGATCCCGGGGTGCTCTACACTTTGCAGGAATTAACCATTCACGAAGTGGACCAGTTGGAACGGCAGCTGGAAAAGCTCGGCGAGGGGAAAGAGGCCGGAGAATGGCTCTATTATATTCAGAGGCTGTATGCCCCGGTGTGGCCGATTATCCTGTTTGCTTGCGTGGCATTTTACATAGTATTTGTTTTTGCTCTCATAGGGCAGGGGCCCACTTTGTGGATAAAGGTCAATGTTTTGTTGTCAGGGATCACTTTTTTTATTTCCGTCGTCCTCGTTCTCAACGCAATAACTTCCCTGGTGAAGGGAGAAATGGGCAAGCAAGGGGCCAAACGTTGGGCTGCCTTCGTCGTGATGATGTGTTCTCCGTCGCTTATCTTTGTAATTGGGCGCTGGGAAATGTCCTTGATCTCCATCGCTCTGCAAGCCGCGGCGATTGTATTTCTCTCGTTCAACAAGCGTCCTCCGGAAATTATTCGATTGGCGTAACGTTAGACGACAAACGTAAAGCCGCACTGGACCGCCGGCGAAGGAGCGCCAGAGTCCGGTGCGGCTTAAGAATACCGTCAATCTGCAGATGGAAGCCGGGCTTAAACCAGCTTATGCCGATACCACTTGTCGCCTTTGAACCTTAAGCCGAAGATCAGGCCGCGCACGCCCCATTCAGCGACCATGGCGACCCAGATGCCCATGAGCCCCATTTTGAAGGTAATGCCCAGAATGTATCCGAGAATGATTCGGAACAGCCACATGGTGGTCAGCGCCGCGAGCGACGTGAATTTCGAATCTCCCGCGGCGCGCAGAGCGGCAGGCAGCACGAAGCTCATCGCCCAGAGCAGCGGCTGCGTGAGGGTGATCAGCAGCACCAGATGGAAGATCGTCGGCACGATCTCGTCCGGCGCGGCGTACAGCTTCATCAGCAGCGGGAACAGGGGCAGGATAATGCCGGTGAGCAGCAGGAAGAGCAGCACGGAGAAGCCCAGGAACGACTTGATGAATTTCCTGGCGTCCTGCGTGTCTCTGCTGCCGATGCATTGGCCGACGACCGTCACGATCGCCACGCTGAGCGTGCTGCCGCCGATCTGAAGGAGCATGGAGATTGAGCCCGCGATGGCGTTGGCGGTCAGCGCCAGCGTGCCGAGCTGGACGATGAACGTCTGCGTCAGCAGCTTCCCGCCGTTGAAGAACATCTGCTCGGCGGCGAACGGAAGCCCGATGAACAGTATTTTTTTCAAATTGCTCGTATCCAGCTTGAACAGCCGCTGCATTGCGAAATGCAGAGTGTGGTTATACTTGAGCAGGTAGACGAACGAAGCGGCCGCGCCGATGACCCGGGCCGCGATCAGGGAGATCGAGAGGCCGACGACGCCCATGTCGAAGCCTTTGATCAGCAGGAAGTTCAGAAGAAAATAAGCGAGGTTCATGATCACCGAAATGACCAGACTCGCTTTCGTCTCCCCGACTCCTCTCAATACGCCCCCGACGGCCTGCTGCACGGCCAGAAACGGGAAGGAAATACAGCTGCCGATCAAGAAAATCGCGGCTTTGTCGAGCACGTCCTTCTCCGCGCCGCCGAACAACATACCCAGCGTCTGCGCATGAAAAATAATGATCAGAAGACTGATCAGCAGGGCGATGGCGACGACCGCCGAGATCGCCTGGGCGGCGGCCCGGCACACCATGATACGGTTTCCGCTGCCCTTGTACTGCGCGACGATAACCGTTCCGCCGGTCGCGATCGCGATAAAGATGCTGATCATAAACATGTTGAGCGTATCCACCGTGCTGACGGCGCTGATCGCGGCGACGCCCGATGAGCTGATCATCGCCGTATTCAAGATGGCCATCAGAACGATAAACGAAGTATCGACGAAGATCGGCAGCGTAATGCCGAACACCTGCTTGTAATCCATCGAGTTGCCGGTAAAATATTTATTCAGCCATAAATCCGCTCGCCGTCTCAGGCCCGAGATTAAGGGCGTCAATTTGACATCACTGCTTTTCTTGTTATGACTTATGAGGAATACCTGTATTCTACTCCATTGTTCGGATTCTGTAAAAAGCCGCAGGAAAGAGACCCGACCGCTAATCGCTTCGATACACCGACCGGTACTGCCGCGGAGACATGCCGGTCATTTTTTTGAAAACCTTGCCGAAATGGGAAAAGTTGTCGAAGCCCGTCCGCTCCGAAACCGCGGTCACGCCCAGATTCGTGTCCCGCAGCAGCAATCGGGCCTCCTTGATCCGGGTCAGATTAACGTACTCGGTAAATTTGAAGCCCGTCTCCTCCTTGAACATCCGGCTTAAATGGCTGCTGCTGATATAGAAGCGCTTCGACAGGCCGTCCAGGTCCAGAGGCTCCGCATAGCTGGAGTTGATATGGCGGACGATCTCCGTTATTTTCCGCTGTACGGGAGTAGGCTCGCAGGGCGGCGGCGAATCTTGCTTGCGCGCATGCCGCGCGGCGAACAGCAGCAGCTCCGCCGCCATATGGCGGATATGCATGCCGTAGCCGGGCGGAGTGTCCGCCAGCTCGCCGAGCAGGGAGTGCAGAAGCGTCTCGACGTGGGCTTTTTCCTGGAGATTCAGGCTGCGCACGGCGTACTCCAGATTAAAGGGCGTCTGCAGCAGGCGGGCTTCTTCGGCGTCCAGCGCTTCGAAAAATGTCTGTTCGTAATAAATAACGATTCGCTCATGGTTGGGAACCCCGACGTCCGACGTTTTATGGACCTCGTTCGCTCCAATCGGCACGAGATCGCCCGGGCGCACCGTATACGAGCGATCCCTAATGAAGTAATTGCGTTCCCCCGAGAACAGGTAATAAATTTCGCAGGCGCTGTGGTAGTGATTGCCGTCCATGGAATAATGTCCGATTCTGCGGTCGAACTCGACCCGGATCGGCGTCCCCGGAGGTTCGTATTTGAGCGAAGGGGGAAGCTGCGAAAGATTCATCGGTCCTGATCACCTCTGGTCTCATTATAGCAAAATTTGCGGGGAAGCATCGCGAGGGAAGGCGTCGCTGCGCTAAAACCGCTCCCGAACCGACGGAGAGGGAAGCGATCAAGGGTTCGCCTTGTCACCTGCGGGCGGGAGCGTTAATCTGATCTTATTATGAACATACACGAACAAATCCAACTCTGGAATCAGGTGCTCGTTCGGGTGCTTGACGTGCGGCTGAAGCGCATCGGGCGAGGGGACGAGCTTAACGGCTATGCGCTGCCGTCCAGCGCGTTCCTGCTTGCGGCGCACGGGCAAGGGGAGCTGCGGATGGACGACGAGGTATGGCTGTCCGAGCGTTACCGGCTGCTGCACGCGGGCAAGGGGCGGCGGATAACGGTCAGAGCCGACGGCCCCCTCGACGTCTATTTGATTTTATACAAAACGGCTTTGCCCGCCTCCGCGCTGCGGGAATTTCATATGATGCTGCAAACGTCCGATCCGTTCGAGCAGAGCTGGGCGATCGTACCGGCGGAGCCGCTGGAGCTGCTGGAGCTGATCGACTCGATGCTCGGCGCATGGGCTCGGGGAGACGACGGGCTGAGGCGTCTGCAGGTCCGGGGAGATTTTATCCGCTTCGTTCATGCCGTCCTGAGCCAGCGGGAGCGGGCCGACGGCGCCGACTCTCCTTCCCTGGCCGAGCAGGTGGTTCGCCATTTGGCCCGGCACTATCGGCGAACGATTTCGCTCGACCGGCTCGCGCGGCAGTTGAACTACAGTCCCCAGTACGTGTCGCGAAAATTCAAGGAACAGACGGGACGCAGTCCGATGGATTATGTGATCGGACTGCGCATGGACCGGGCGCGCGAGCTGCTGCAGACGTCCGAAGCGTCTCTGCAGGAGATCTCCGCCCATGTCGGCTATGCCGACCTGATGTACTTTAATCGCCTGTTCAAGAAGACCGTCGGCCTGACTCCGGGGCAGTATCGCAAGCAATTTGCGCGGACGATCGTTTCGAAAAATACAATGAATTGGACAAATCCGTCCGTTGTTCTGCCGCTTCCTGCAAGGTATGATGTGAATGGTAATGATATTCATTCTCAATACTTACAGGATGGGGCGTATCGCATGACGAATCACACCAGGAAATTATCTGCCGTTGTACTGCTTGGTTTGACGATGATTTTATCCGCTTGCGGAGCGGGCGCGAACGGAACGGCCGGCTCCGAGGCAGCGGGCGGGGAGAAGCCGGCCGGAAGCGCGGCGAATGCGGCGAGCCCGGAGGCCTCGGCTTCGGGGAGCGCCGAGACGGAGCCGGCGACTCGAACCGTATCGACCGCGTTCGGCGAGGTGGAGGTGCCGAGGCATCCGCAGCGCGTGGCGGCGATCTCCTATCTGGGCACGGTGCTGGCGCTGGGGACGCAGCCGGTCGCCGGGGAGACGTTCCTGATGTCCAGCCCTTATCTGAAGGGGATGCTGGACGACATAGAGGATGTGGGAGATTCGCTGGAGAAGCTGCTCGCCACGGAGCCCGATCTTATTATCACGCACAACCCGAACCAGGAAGCGATCGATCAGTACAAGCGGATCGCTCCGACGGTATCCGTTCCGTACAACGCCTTCGCATCCATTCAGGAGGAGATGCGCTACTTCGGAGAGATTCTGGATCGGCAGCAGGAAGCCGAGCAGTGGATCGAGGAGTTCGAGAAACGGATCAAGGAGCTGCGCGATCAGGTTCAGACCGCGCTAAAGCCGGGACAAACGGTATCGATCATGCAGGAATACGACGGAACGGTGTTCCTGTTCGGGTCGAAATCCGGGCGCGGCGGCCGGATCATGTACGAGATGTTCGAGACGAAGCCGCCGGCGGCGATTCCCGCTCACATGCTGGAGGAATCCTACTACGAATTCTCGCTGGAGAATCTGTCCGAATATATGGGGGACTACCTGGTCCTGACGACGGAAAGGTCGCTGGAGCAGCTCCAGGCCGACCCGATCTGGGGCAAGCTGCCGCCGATTCGCGACAATCGCGTCCTCCTGTGGACGGAGAACGAATCCTGGTACCGCGACCCGATCGCCGTATACGGACAAATCGAGAAGCTGGCGAACTGGCTCGTCGAGACGGCCGGGAAGTAATTTTACCGACAGGCTGCATAGAGGCGAACGCCGTTCTCGCGCTATGAAACTTATTGATGATGATGGTGATGGTGATGTTGGCGGTCGTGCGGAAGAGCTTCCGTCATGCGACCGATGACAACGCGCAGGACATTGGGGCGTTCGGGCAGATCGCGGGTTCCGGCTCCGTAACCGACCGCCTCCATGTTCATGGCGGGAAGCGCGACGTCGAAGCTTTTCGCCAGACCGCTGACGATGCCGGCGCCTGTAGGCGTCGTCAACTCCTTGCCGATGGGCACGTAGGCCGTTGGCAAGCCCTTCATCATTTCCAGTGTCGCGGGGGCCGGAACGGGATAGACGCCATGCGCGCAGACGACCGTTCCGTAACCGAGCGGCACGGGGGAGCAGACGATCTCGTCGACTTCAAGCGATTCGAGGGCGAGCGCGACGCCGACGGTATCGACGATCGAATCGACGGCGCCGACCTCATGGAAGTGAACGCGTTCCAGAGGGATGCCGTGAATTTTCGCTTCCGCTTGTCCGATCTTCTCGAAAATGGCCAGACTTCGCTGCGCGGCCCGTTCGGGCAATCCGGCATCCTGGATCATTCGCACGATATCGCTGTAATGACGGTGGTGGGGATGCGCATGCTCTGCATCGGGGACGACATCGACCTTAAGCGCCGTTATGCCTTTTTTGTTGACGTTCTTCCATTCTATCGCATACGGTTCGACCGGCAGTTTGGCAAGCTCATGCTCGATATAAGCTCTGTCCGCTCCGGCGTCGGCCAAGGCGGCCAGCGTCATATCCCCGCTGATGCCGCAGATGCAGTCCAAGTAAACGATTTTCATCCGTTATCTCTCCGATCGAATCGATTTGTGTATGTTGGACGCCGCATAGGCGGCACCGAATCCGTTGTCGATATTAACGACGGTTACGCCCGGAGCGCAGGAGTTTAACATCGCGCCCAAGGCGATCAGGCCGTTCAGCCCGGTTCCGTAACCGACGCTGGTCGGAACGGCGATCAGCGGCTTGGCGATCAACCCTCCCAGCACGCTGGGCAAAGCACCCTCCATTCCGGCAATGGCGATGACGACGTCCGCGCCCCGAATGACGTCCAATCGGGCGAACAGCCGATGGATTCCGGCGACGCCCACGTCGTGAATGCGTTCGACACGGCTGCCCATCATCTCGAGAGTCAGCGCGGCTTCTTGCGCGATCCGCATATCGGACGTGCCTGCGCACACGACGGCGACGTAGCCTTCCCTGACGACGGGCGGCAGCGCTTGACCGAAGCCGGTCAGCGCTTGGGCGTCCGGATGATAGCTCAATTCCGGCGCTTGCGCGACGACGGCCGCCGCCTTGTCGGCATCGACTCGGGTGACGAGCAGCTTATCCGAACGCTCCTTCATCCGCTGCGCGATGAGGACGAGCTGTTCCGCCGATTTTCCTTCCCCGTAGATGACCTCCGGAAATCCGATTCGTTGCTCCCGCGCCGTATCCAATACGGCAAAGCCGGTATCGAGCTGCCCATCGTGCGGTGCGGCGGTCATTGGAGCGCACCTTCTCGCGAGAGAGCCTCGTTCATGCTGCCGGTACGGTAGCCCTTCAAGTCAAGCGTTACGTAACGAAAGCCCAACTGCTGCAATTTCTCGCTGATCGCTTCGTGGTGCATGACCGCTTTGCCCATATCCTGCGGAAGCAGTTCAAGGCGCGCGATCTCCTCGTGATGCCGGACCCGAACCTGATAGAATCCGAGATCGAGCAGAAATTGCTCCGCCTGGTCGAGCTGGTCGATCTTCCGGCGCTCGATCGGCGTACCATAGGGAATGCGCGAAGACAGGCAGGCGAACGACGGCTTATTCCAGGTCGTCAAGCCGAGCGCTTTGGACAACGTCCGGATGTCGTCCTTGGTCATCCCGGCTTCGAGAAGCGGACTGCGCACGCCCTCTTCGGTCTTGGCGGCAAGTCCCGGACGATAATCGCCCAGATCGTCCACGTTCGTGCCGTCCAGAACGTAAGGGAGCTTTTGCTCTTGCGCGATTCTTTTCAGATGGGCGTAGAGGCCTTTTTTGCAATGGTAGCAACGATCGGGATTGTTGGCGACGAAGCTCTGATTGTCGAGCTCGGAAATTTCCGTCAGCAGATGCTCGACGCCGATCTCGGCCGCGAGCTTGACGGCCGCGTCGAACTCGCGCGTAGGGAACGTTTCCGAAGCGGCGGTCACGGCCGTGGCGCCGCTTCCCAACTCTTGCTTGGCACGCTTGAGCAGGAAGGTGCTGTCCACGCCGCCGGAAAAAGCGACGAGGACTCCCCCCATCGAGCGGAGCAATTCTCCCAGCAGTCTGTCTTTGGCATCAAGGGATAGAAGGGCGGGATCGTTCAAGATGAAACCTCCTTTGGATGACCGTCGATCGCCGTTATTCCGGATTTAGTCAATCATTAAGAAAATGTTTGACCTCGATTCCCCGGCGACCTATAATGTGATTGAATTATAAATGAGATTGCGGGATAAGTAAATATCTTAATCATTAAGAAACTGAAAGGGGCTGGGCGGAATGAGCTTTTCGGAGCATAAGCGCGAGCATAAGGAAAGCGATATGGTGCTGCTGCAGACGAATATCGACGACATGAATCCGGAGTTCTGTCCCTATGTCGGAGAGAGGCTGCTGGAGGCAGGCGCGCACGACGTGTTCTGGATTCCCATTTTAATGAAAAAAGGGCGTCCCGGCTTTCTGCTGAACGTATTGACCAACACGAAACGGCTGACGGAAATCGAGAGAATCGTCTTCGAAGAAACGACGACGCTGGGCGTACGCTACATTCGGACGGAATGCAAACGGCTGGAGCGGCATTGGGAGGAGGTGACGACGCCATGGGGACCGATTCGGGTTAAGGTAGGCGTGCATGACGGCAAAGTGGTGCAGTTCGCGCCGGAGTTCGCGGATTGCGAGGCGGCGGCGAAAGCCCACAGGGTCCCGATCAAAGAGGTGTACGAATTGGCGAGGGTCGGGTATATGTCCATCTCGTAAGCAAGCGCAAAACTTATTGCCGGAAGAGGAGTGGTAGCGGATGAATAAAGAGAATCGGATTCAAGGCTGGGGAAGATACGGCATCCCCGTCGCTTTGCTGCACGTTCTGGGTATCGGATTAATGCTCGTCATAGCGCGCGATCATCCCGCGATCTGGGGAGTCGGCTTGCTCGCTTATACGCTGGGGCTCAGGCATGCCTTCGACGCGGATCACATCGCCGCTATCGACAATACGGTAAGAAAGCTCGTCCAACAAAACCGCAATCCGCTCGGCGTCGGACTTTACTTCTCGCTCGGACATTCCACCGTTGTTTTTCTCATGGCGGTCGCAACGGCGTTCTCGGTGAAATGGGCGCAAAGCAGGCTGCCGCAATTCGAGGAAATCGGCGGCGTCATCGGCGCGTCCGTCTCGGGGGTGTTTCTGCTCACGGTAGGCGTCATTAATTTTGTTATTCTCGTGAATCTGGTCAAAGCTTATCGGCAATTCCGAACCGGAGCGACCGATCAGAGCGAGCTGGACAAGCTGCTGGAATCGAGAGGACTGTTATCGCGCCTTACGCGCCCGCTCTTCAGATTTGTCGGCAGGAGCTGGCACATTTACCCGCTCGGTTTTCTGTTCGGATTGGGCTTCGATACAGCCAGCGAAATTACGCTTCTGGCGATCTCGGCCGGCGCGGCCCAGAATTCGGTTCCGCTTGTCGGAATTCTCTCGTTTCCTCTTTTGTTCGCCGCCGGGATGACCTTGATGGATACGGCGAACGGCATCCTGATGACGAAGGCGTACAGCTGGTCTTCGGCGATGCCGATGCGGAAGATGATCTACAATCTGTCCGTAACCGCGATTGCGGTCATTGCCGCCGTACTGATCGGCGCAGTGACGCTGGCGCAGCTCGTCGCCGAGAAGCAAAGCTGGGGCAGCCGGTTCGGGTCCTGGGTGCGGAGCCTGGATTTCGGCGCGACCGGGTACGGGCTGGTCGTTCTCTTCCTTGCCGCATGGCTGGTCTCTTATCTGGTGTGGCGGAGGAAAAGAGCGGACGCCGCGGTGACGTAAAGCGAACGCTGCGGCCGAATGGCGGCAGGCAAGGAGGGAGACGAATGAAACTGCTCGCGGGAGTGGATATTGGAGGCACGAAATGCGCGGTAAGCTTGGGGAACGCGGTCGACGGAGGCGTGGAATTGCGGGCAAAACGGAAGTTTCCGACGCCCTCTGCGCCGGAGGAAACGATACGCTGCCTGAGCGGCGCGCTTGATGAACTGCTGGCGGAGCAGTCCTCTGCGGCTTCGTTGGCGGGCATCGGCATCAGCTGCGGCGGCCCGCTCGACAGCCGGAGGGGAGTTGTGCTGTCCCCGCCCAATCTGCCGGGCTGGCAGGAAGTCGATGTCGTAACGCCCTTCCGCAAGCGCTACGGCGTTCCCGCCGCGCTGCAGAACGATGCCAACGCCTGCGCGCTTGCCGAATGGCAATGGGGGGCAGGGCAAGGCCTGGACAATATGATTTTCCTGACCTTCGGGACCGGAATGGGAGCAGGTCTGATTTTCGACGGAAGGCTGTACTCGGGCGCCAACGACATGGCCGGCGAAATCGGTCACGTGCGAGTGGCAGAGCAAGGGCCGGGCGGCTACGGCAAGACGGGTTCGTTCGAGGGGTTCTGCAGCGGGGGCGGAATGGCCCATCTTGCGCAATTGGAAGCGTTAAAGCGACTGCAAAGAGGAGAGCGGCCGCCGCTTTGTTCAAGCTTGGACCGATTGGCCTCGCTTGACGCCCGCACGGTGGGCGAAGCCGCCCGACACGGCGACGAGCTGGCGCTGGCCGTTATGCGGCAGACGGGAGAGATGCTGGGCGCGGGACTGGCCCTGCTCGTCGACCTGCTCAACCCGCAGCTTATCGTAATCGGCAGCATCTACGGCAGGCAGCAGACGCTGCTCGAACCTTACGCGCTGGCCAAGCTGAAGGCGGAGGCGCATCCGCGCTCCTGGGCCGCGTGCCGAATCGTTCCCGCTTTCTTCGGCGAGCAGATCGGGGATTACGCCAGTCTATCGGTAGCGCAATATACTTCGGCGGGGAAGCCGCTGACGGCTTCCTTCGCATGTCCGATTCGATAAAATAACGTTTACATTGCCGGAACGCTTTGCTATAATCAATTTATCTTAATCATTAAGTTATATCGAGAGCCGACGGGAGGAATACACTTGAGCAGCTTAAATCCGATGATGCTGACAGTGAAGAAGCTGGAACGGCGGATTGCGGAATTGGACGATTACAGGTATAAACATCGCTTGCCGATCCCCCGGTTCGATTTCTGGATCGATCGGGAAGCCGTCGTGGGCGACATGCCGCCGGAGAGCGTCGAATGGGACTCCATCGCCCTGGGAGACCGTTGGAAGGGCCGGGATGTCACCGCGTGGATGAGGGCGGAGGTCGCTATCCCCGAGGAATGGCGCGGCTTGAAGGTGCTCGGCCTGTTCGACTTCGGGAAGACGGGCAGCGGGCACAATTCCGGGTTCGAGTCGCTGCTTTTTCTCGACAAGAAGCCGTATCAGGGGGTAGGCAGCAACCATAAGGAAGTATTCCTGCCGGAGGAGCGGGTCGGACAGAGGCTGGAGCTGCTGTTCAAAGTATGGTCGGGCCTGAACGGCAATACCGGCATCCGCAGCGATCTGGAGCACGAGATCAAGCACGCTTCGCTGGCGGTGCTCGACGCCGATGCGGACGATTTGTATTACACGGCGCTGGCGGTCTGGCATACGCTCCAGGTCGTGGACGGCAACGGATACGAATACGGCCGGCTGCTGCAGGCGCTCGATCGGGCGTTCCTGCTCGTCGACTGGCGCCGCCCGGGCAGCGAGGATTTCTACGCCAGCGTAGGCGAGGCCAACCGCAGGCTGCACGAAGACCTGGCCGATATTCCGAAGACGAACGAAGTCACCGTCAGGTGCATCGGACACACGCATATCGACGTCGCCTGGCTCTGGAGACTGAAGCATACGAGGGAGAAGTCGGCGCGTTCCTTTTCTAGCGTTCTTCGTTTCATGGAACAATTTCCGGAATATATCTTTTTGCAGACGCAGCCGCAGCTCTACGATTATTTGGAGCAAGACTATCCGGACATCTATCGGCAGATCGAAGAGCGCGTCCGGGAGGGCCGCTGGGAAGCCGGCGGGGCGATGTGGCTGGAATCGGATTGCAACATTCCTTCGGGAGAGTCGTTGGTTCGGCAGCTCGTCTACGGTCAGCGCTATTACGAGCGGAAATTCGGCGCCCGCTGCGAATATTTGTGGCTTCCCGACGTATTCGGCTACAGCTGGGCCCTGCCGCAAATTCTCAAGAAAGCCGGCTTGCGCTACTTCATGACCACGAAGATCAGTTGGAACGTCTACAACCGTTTTCCTCACGATACGTTCCGCTGGTCGGGAATCGACGGCACGGAGATTCTGACGCATTACATTACGACGCCGGACCCGTTCCGCAGCCCGGACAGCGTATTGAAGTTCTATACGTACAACGGGCATGTGCTGCCGCAGACGGCCGCGGGAATCTGGAGGGATTACCGCGACAAGGAAATCAACGACGAGCTGCTGCTCTCGTACGGCTACGGAGACGGCGGAGGCGGTCCGACGCGGACGATGCTGGAGATGAGAAGACGTCTGGAGCATATGCCGGGGCTGCCCAAGGTCGTTACCGGGAGAGCGGACGAATTTTTCAACCGCTTGGAGGAGAAGGTCGAAGCCACCGATCGTTACGTGCATCGTTGGGATGGCGAGCTGTATCTGGAGCTGCACCGGGGGACCTATACCTCTCAGGCTTACAACAAAAAAATGAATCGCTATATGGAAAATCTGCTGCGCAATGCGGAAATGGCGTCGACGTTCTACGGGACGATAGCGGGATTTGCCCATTATCCGCAAGCCTCGTTGTACGACAGCTGGAAAATCGTGCTGCGCAATCAATTCCACGATATTCTGCCGGGCTCGTCGATCGCCGAGGTGTACGAGGATTGCCGCGTCGAGTACGCGGAAGCGGAGCGGCTTGCCGCGGGACCGTTGGCGGACGGTCTGGAGGGCTTGGCCCGTTCGGTGGATACGGAGGGGCAAGAGGGCTATCTGTTCTTCAATTCCCTTCCTTGGGCCAGGGAAGAAGTCGTTGAGATCGGCGGGAAAGATTCCGGCTCGCTCATCGAAGTCCGAGTGCCGGCGCTGGGATACGCTTTCCTCTCTTCGGCGGAGCTTCGGGAGGGAAGCGCCGGGGAACGTGCGAAAGCGCCGATCGCGGCCACGGAATCGGGGGCATCCACGCCGTTCTACGAGCTGGAATGGAATGCCGCCGGACAGTTGACGCGGATTTACGACAAGATCAACGACCGCGAGGTTCTCGCCGCCGGAGAAGTCGGCAACCGGCTGGACGTGCACGAAGATAAGCCGGCGGATCACGATGCGTGGGATATCGATATTTTCTACTACGAGAAGTCCCGGCAGATCGATGGCCTGAAATCGGTCGAGGTGGCGGAATGCGGAGAACTGCGCGCCGTCATTCGGTTCGTGTGGACGTACGGCCAATCGGAAATCCGTCAGAATCTGATCCTCTACGCGAACGATTCGCGCATCGACTTCGTGACGGAGGTATCCTGGCATGAGCCGCAGCAATTGCTCAAGGTCGCTTTTCCGGTCAACATTCGCTCGACCTCGGCCACCTACGAGATTCAGTACGGGAACGTGCAGCGTCCGACGCATTGGAATACGAGCTGGGATTATGCCCGCTTCGAGACTTGCGCGCAGCGCTGGATCGATCTGTCGGAGCGGGACTACGGCGTGAGCCTGCTGAACGATTGCAAGTACGGTCACGACGTGGTTGAACGCACGATGCGCCTGACGCTCATCAAATCGGCGATCAGCCCCGACGCGGCGGCCGATATCGGAGAGCATGCGTTTACGTACTCGCTGCTTCCGCATGCCGGCGACTGGTTTGCGGCCGGTACCCAGACGCAGGCGCAGCGGCTCAATACGCCGATCGTTCCCGTGCGGGTCGCGGCGGGCGGCGGAGCGTCTCCGGCACTTCCGCGCGAGCTCAGCTTCTTCGGCTGCGACAGCGGACACGTGGCGGTCGATGCGATCAAGCGGGCGGAGGATTCGGACGACTGGATCGTGCGGTGCTACGAGTACGGCGGCAAAAGAGGACGGGCGGAATTCAGCAGCGCGTTCGCGATGGAGAGCGTCGAGGAAGTCGATCTGATGGAGCGGGAAGCTCAGGCGATGGACGGGCAAAGCGACCGTTTTACCGCTTATTTCAAGCCGTACGAGCTGAAAACCTTCCGTATCCGCATGAAAATAACGAATTGAGGAGGAGGACGATGGCCGCGTTGACGACGGTGCTGTTCGATTTCGACGGAACGTTATCCACTCTCCGGGCGGGTTGGGAAGAGGTAATGGCGCCGTATATGAAGGAAGTCATCAAGGGAAACGCCGAACTGACGCAAGAGGAGGAGAGCGCTCTGGATCAAGAGATCGGCGATTATATCGACGAATCGACAGGCATCCAGACGGTCTATCAAATGCGCTGGCTGGCGGAGGAAGTGCGCCGTAAAGGCTGGAATCCCCAAGTTCTCGACGAATGGGAGTACAAGGCGGAGTATAACCGGCGGCTGCTGCTGCGGGTGAAGCGGAAGGTCGAGCTATTGGAGCAAGGCCGGCTGCAAGCGGAGGATTTCCTGATGAAGGGCTCGGTCGAGTTTCTTAATCTGCTGCGGGATCGCGGAATCGAGATGTACGTGGCGAGCGGCACCGATCATCCCGACGTCGTAAGGGAAGCGGAGGTGCTGGGCGTCGCCGGCTATTTCAAGCGGATCGTCGGAGCGCCGGTCGGCAAGGCGGAATGCTCGAAGGAGAAGGTCATCTTCGATCTGATGGAAAACCAGGGCTTGTCCGGGCGGCAGCTGGCCGTCGTCGGCGACGGCAAAGTGGAGATCGGCCTGGCCAAGCGGCGAGGCTCGCTCGCCCTCGGATTGGCGAGCGACGAGCGCAACCGGGAAGGCATCGATGCGCGGAAGCGGGCCCGGCTGGAGAAAGCAGGCGCCGATTGGATTGCGGGCGATTTTCGGAAGCCGGAGCAATGGTTAAGCGCAATGGGTTTGTAGAGGAATAACCGCTGAACGGAAAGGGGGCGAATCGCATGAGCCGAAACAGCGGGTGTCGAATCGTCGATGAGCTCGTCTATCGGCAATATCGCGCGGTGCTGCTGGAGAACGAGAAAATTCAGATTTTGCTTCTGCTCGATCGCGGAGGCGAGCCGGCCCGCTGGCTGCACAAGCCGTCCGATACGGATTTCATCTGGCACACGCGCATGGGGCTGCAGCCTCCCAGCGCCTTGTATCCGGATTATCAAATGTCTTATCCCGGCGGTTGGCAGGAGATGATGCCGGAAGTGAGCCATACTCATACGTATCGCGGCTCCGTTGTCCATCGCGGGGAGACGGCGATTAATCCTTGGAAGCTGTACATCGTCCGCGACGATCCGGAAGAGGTTCATATCCGCCTGACCTGCCGCCTGCGCTCGCTGCCGCTGTTTATCGAGAAGGATATGATTCTCAAGAGCGGAGCGGCGAAGGTTCGCATCGCCCAGACGGTGAAGAACGAAGCGCCCGTAAGCATGGAGACGAACTGGGGGCATCATCTGGCGTACGGCGCGCCGTTCCTGAGCGAGGGTGCGCGCGTCCGTTTCTCGCCCGGAGCCGTCGTTCAGCATCCGGTCTCGGGCAAGCGATGGGAGTGGCCGCTGGCGGAGCAGGACGGAGCCGCCGTAGATTTGTCCCGCTTGCCGGAGGCCGGCACGCGGCGAGATCTGTTGGCCGTTCGGACGACGGACGGAAGGTATCGGATCGACAGTCCGGAACGGAACCTGGGTCTGGAAGTGAGCTGGGATCATCAAGTATGGCCTTACGTCTGGTATTGGCAAAATTACGCCGCGGACGAGGATGCTCCGTTCTTCGCTTGCGAATACAACATGGGGCTGGAAATGTTCAACGTGCCGCCGAAGCTGACGCTGGCGGAAGCGGCGGCAAGCGGCCGGGCGATTCGGCTGGAGCCGTTCGGCAGCCTGAGCTCTTGGCTGGAATTCGAAGTCAAGGAGGGGGTCTCGCAATGATCCGCCCGACTCGTCTTTCTTTTGAACGAATCAAGACGAACTCCGTGCATACGCGCACGAATTTGGTCACGATCAAGAACATGGCTCGTCCGTACGACGACCAACCGGAGCCCTGGCCGAAGACGTCCTCGTCCGAGCGGGCTTTCGCCGCCTTGGTCGAGCGAATCGTGCGGACGCGCGCCGCCGGGAAACCCGTCGTGTGGTCGATGGGAGCCCACGTCATCAAGAACGGCATGTCGCGATATATTATCGAGATGGTCAGACACGGCATTCTCACGCACGTATCCGGCAACGGCGCGACGAGCATTCACGATTTCGAATTGGCTTTCCTCGGCGAGACGTCGGAGAACGTGGCCGCGGCGATCGAAGACGGTTCCTTCGGCATGTGGGAGGAAACGGGAAAGTACATGAACGAGGCGATCAAGCAGGGGATGGCCGCCGGCCAGGGATACGGGGAGAGCCTGTATCGTTACCTGGAGCGAAATCCGGAACGGTTTCCCCATTATGAGGATTGCGTCTTCGTCCAATGCCAGCTCGCCGGGGTGCCTTACACCTGCCATATTTCCATCGGCACGGACATTATCCATCAGCATCCGCTCGTCGACTTCGAGGCGCTCGGCGCGACGAGCGGCCGGGATTTCGATACGATCTGCCAATCGATTGCCGGTCTGGAGCAAGGCGGTGTCTTCCTGAACTTCGGCTCGGCGATATCCGGTCCGGAAATTTTCCTGAAAGCGCTCAGCCTGTGCCGCAACGCGGGGCTGCCGATGAAGGACATCGTCGCCGCGAATTTCGATATCGTGCCGGCGCGGGACGATTCGATCCCCTCCGAGCGGGAGCCGGAATACTATTATCGGCCGCGTCGCAATATGGTCGAGAGATTGCAGGGAATCGGCGGCGAGGGTCATCTCTTCCACGGTCTGCATCAGGTGACGATTCCGCAGCTGTTTCATCGGGTATTGCGGCGCAAGGAAGAGCTTGGTCTTGCGTTCGCCCCCTTATCGTACGAGAAGAAGCTGGATAGGAAGAAACGGGTGCTGTATCCGGTGACGGAACGGCAGGACCGGTTCCATGTCGGGCAATCGCCTGAGCCGGACCGGACGGAGCCGCGCGTCTGGAAGGAGGCGGACAGCCCGTCCTTCGCCGAATTGATCGCCGGTCTGAAGTCTGCGAGGCGGGACGGGAACGCCATTCTGGTGAACCTGGGAGGGAACGTCGTCGGCAGCGGCGCGAACCGGTATCTGATCGATCTGATCCATCAAGGCTTCATTAGCCACTTGGCGTTAAACGGAGCGGGAGCCTTCCAGGATTTCGAGCTGGCCGCCTTCGGGCATACGGAGGAAGCGGATGCCGATTCGTTGGCGCAAGGGAAACTGGGCATGTGGCAGGAGCCCGGAAATCGTCTGCATGCCGCGTTGGAGGACGGATACGGGAACGGACTGGGATACGGCGAAAGCCTGATGAAGGCAATGGAGCGGAATCCGGAGCATTTTCCGTACCGGGACGACAGCCTGCTCTACGCTTGCTTGCGGACGGAGATTCCTTGCACGGTGCATATTACGGTCGGCACGGACGCCGTGCAGCAGCATCCCGCGGTGAATTTCGCCGCGCAGGGCGGCGCCAGCGGCCGGGACTTCCATATTTACGCGCATACCGTATCCAGGCTGAACGGCGGAGCCTTCCTGAATTTCGGTTCCACCGTTACCGGTCCGGAGGTATTCCTCAAGGCGCTGTCGATTTCCCGGAACCTCGGTCACCCGGTCCGTCGGATCGTTACCGCCAACTTCGATATCGTTCGGTTGGGGGATTATCATAGCAAGGTCGGTTACGAGGATTGGGATTACTATTATCGGCCGCGCAAAAACATTATTCACCGGCCGACCAGTCTGGGCGGCAAAGGCTATCATTTCGAAGGGCTGCATCAGGAGACGATTCCCGCCCTATGGAGGAAACTCATATGAATCAGGATTCCGTCATTCGCCATCTTATTGATCGTTATCCGGAGCTTGACGCGTGCTTGCCGGACATACAGCGGATGCTGGAAACGGTCTCCTCTTGCTATCGGGGGGGAGGCAAGCTTCTCCTATGCGGCAACGGAGGAAGCGCGGCGGATAGCGATCACATCGTAGGCGAGCTTATGAAGGGGTTTATGTCCAAACGGCCTTTATCGTCCGAGGAACGCGGAGAATTCGCCGCGATGTTCCCGGAGGACGGTCCTTATCTTGCCGGTCATCTGCAGGGAGCGCTCCCCGCGATCTCGCTGACAAGCGCCGTCGCATTGACGAGCGCTTATGCGAATGACGTCGCGGCGGATATGGTCTATGCGCAGCAAGTGTTCGGGTATGGGCGTCCGGGAGACGCGTTAATCGGAATCAGCACGTCCGGCAATTCCCCGAACGTTATTCGCGCGCTGCAAACCGCGAAAGTCAGAGGGCTTGCGACGATTGGTCTGACGGGTCGCGACGGGGGAAGAATGGCGGAAATCTGCGATGTGACGGTAAGGGTTCCCCGGGACAGCACTCCGGATATTCAGGAACGCCACTTGCCGATCTACCATGCCGTATGCATGTGGCTGGAGAAGGAATTTTTCGGCTGAGACATTATTTTAATGAAAAAATAAATAGAAGGAGACGATTATGATCGGTACTCATGCCCCCTATAGTCTATCATCTTTAGCCCAACAATCCGGGTCGCTAACGCGCGATCAAATCGTAAGCATTGGACAGCGGATTTCCGCTTTGAAGGTCGGTATCATCGGAGACGCGTGCCTGGATATCTACTGGCATGCCGACATGCGAATAAGCGAGCTTTCCCGGGAGACGCCCCACCATAACCTGCCGATCATTCGCGAGGAACCTTCACCCGGAGCGGCCGGCAACGTGGCCGTCAATTTCGGCCGGTTGAATTGCGCGGAAGTCTCGATCTGCACCGTATTCGGCAACGATTGGCGCGGTGCGCTGCTGAAGGAAAAGTTCAGTGAGCACGGCATCGATTATTCGCGTTCCCTGACGGAGGAGCACCGCTATACCCCGACGTATTGCAAATCGATCCGTCACGGCCTGCAGGGAGTGCGCCAGGAGGATAAACGCATCGATTTCGTCAATCGGACGGAGCTGACGACAGCCGCGACGGCGCGGTTGGTGCAGGAACTGGATCGGATGGCCGCCCGCGTGGACGTCATCAGCGTCATCGATCAAGTCGATAACGGCGTCATTACCGCCGAGATTGTCGAACGCTTGCAATATTGGTCCGCTCAAGGCAAATTGATCGTCGTCGACAGCCGAAACAGAATCGGCTCGTTCCGCGGGATGATCGTAAAGCCTAACGAACTGGAGGCCGTACGGAGCCTAAGTGGAAATTCTATCCTCTATCTGCAAGAAAACGAACACGATATGATAAGAGCGGGACTGCAGTTGTCCGCGCATGTGGGCAAGCCCTGCTGCATGACGCTGGGGGACAAAGGCGCGGTATGGTTCGAAAATCAATCGTGCACGTTTATTCCGACGACAGCCGTCGCTCCGCCGATCGATATTACCGGCGCCGGGGATACGTTTAATGCGGCGTTGATCTCGGCTTTGGGAATAGGCTGCAGAGGGGAAGAGGCCGTCGAGTTCGCACATCTGGCCGCGGCCGTGTCGATTCGCCGGCTGGACGGAGCGGGCTCCGCCACGCCGGAGGAAATTTTGAGCCGTTACGATGAACTAAATTAAAGGGAGGCCGGTCGGATGACGAGAGACGAAAGCTTTCGCGGCGTGTTCGCCTTGCTGTTAACGCCGTTTCTGGCCAATCGGGAGATCGATTGGCCGATGTACGACCGTTATGTGGATTGGCAGCTCGCCCGGCAGCCGCACGGCTTGTTCGCCGTCTGCGGCAGCAGCGAGATGGGGAAGCTGACGATGGAGGAACGGCTTAAGTTGGCAGCACGGGCCGTAAGCAGAGCCGGGAACGTCCCGGTGCTCGCTACGGCGAACGTAGAAGGCGACCCGTCGGAGCACGAGCAAGAATTGCTGCGCATGGCGCAGACGGGCGTGTCCGGCGTCGTTCTCATTCCGCCGAACGGGCTGGGACGGGATCAGGAGCGGCTGGGGGACTATTTCGCCCGTATGGCCGAATTGTCTCCGGTTCCGGTTTTCTTATACGAGTGCCCGATGGTCAAGCCGCACCTGATCGATTCCCGCGTCTACGGCGAGCTCGCCGTCAAGCACGGGATACGCGGCATTAAAGATACGACCTGCACGCTGGAAGGCATAGAAGCCAAAATCAAGGCCGCTCCGGGCAGCATCGTCTACCAGGCGAATACGCCGCTTATGCTGGAAGCGATTCATCGGGGGGCCGGCGGCATTATGGCGATTACAACCACGGCCGCGGCAGACCTGGCTCTGGAATTGTGGAGACTTGGTACCGCGCGAGACCCGGCGGCATCTGCCGTGCTCGAGAGACTGATCGCGTTGGATGCGATTCTGGGCAGCGGCTTTCCCGCAACGGGCAAGCAGCTTGCAGCGATGCAGGGAATTCCGCTGAATCCGTATACGCGTTCGGACAAGGAAGCGACTCCGGAAACGAGGCAAGCGTTGGAAGCCTGGATGGCGTCCGGGGGATGAAGAGTGCGGGCGCCCATTCGGAAAAATCATCTGTAAGCGCTTCAAAAAAACCTTTACAATTCAATCAATTTACTTTATCATTAAGTTAAACAGATAAGAGCCTAATCTGAAGCGATGCAGCATAGGAAGAAGGTGCACAAACAAAGGGATAATCTTTTGTCGGGATGTTGGTTTTCGTAGGATTTGAGTTCTGAACGAACGCTTATATCTTATTCATTAAAATAATTTAGGGGAATCGCGAACTTTTGCAGAAATTAAGAAGGGGTGCTTAGCTGTGTATAACATTTGCATAATCGGCTCAAGTCTGGGTTGGACTCCAAAGTTGTCTGTCGATTTAATGACCGTATTCGAAGAACCGCTTGATATTCGTCTGGTGGATCTGGATCCTTCCGTGGCGAGGCTGTGCCAGGAATGGGGAGAAACGGCGACCAAGCACTACGGGCGTCAAGATAAGTTCACGGCATACTCCGATAGGAGGAAGGCTCTGGAAGGAGCCGACGCCGTCATCATTACCATATCCACGGGCGGCCTGAAGACGATGGAATACGACATCGCAATTCCGGAGAAATATGGGATTTATTCGACTGTCGGAGATACGGCAGGGCCGTCCGGATGGTCCAGATCGATGAGGAATATTCCGGTATTCGAGGAATTCGCTCGCGATTTTGAAGAAATATGCCCGCAGGCGTTCATTGTGAATTACACAAACCCAATGTCCTCCTTGACGGCGACGCTTAGCTCGTTGTGCGGCAATCCGGTGGTCGGTCTGTGCCATTCTTATTTCGACTTCAAGGATGTGATTCAACGGATATTCAAGCTGGAGGACTGGAGCCCGATCTCGCTGCAGATTGCCGGCATGAATCATTTTACCTGGATGACGGATTTCAAGGTAGGCCGCCAAGACGGTTACACGATGCTCAGGGAGCTGGTGGGGACGGGCTCGCTGCGCGATGTGCTGCCGGCGTTGGATGACAAGGGTCAGCCGTCCAGATATGATCTGTGCGCGGAGCTCTATGATACCTATGGTTACATGCCTTATCCCGGAGATCGGCATAGCATCGAATTCCTCTCCTACACGCTGTCGGGAGATGTGCAAAGAGAAACGGTTACCGATCCGAGAGGCTACGACTATGAGATCATCAGCGGCTACAACGTGAATAGAACGCCCGTATCCGAAAGAAAGCTGGGCGCGCCGAGAGCCACGAAAAGACTGACGGAGCTGGTGAGCAAATACCCGGAGAATTGGCCGGCAGAGCTGAAGAAAAGCGAAGAAACGGGCTCCAATATGGTACATGCTTTTTTGCATAACCAAGCGATGACCGATGTGGTTAACACCTTGAATGTCGGTCAAATTCCCGGATTGCCGTTGGGGGCCTGCGTCGAAACATACGGCATGATCGACGGTTCGGGCATACGGCCCGTCGTGGTGGACAAAGTGCCGGAACGATTGCTGGAGCTTATGCGTCCGCAAGCGATGAATCAAAAGTGGCTCACCGAAGGGGCTGTCCGGCGGGATAAGAAGCTGCTGCTCCAAGCCTTGCTTAATGATCCCCAATGCCGCCATCTTACGACTCGCCGGATTCAGGAGCTGGCCGAAGAGCTGTTCGCGGCAAACCGGCCGTACATTTCATTATAAAAAGAAGAAGAGAGGGAACGGATATGATAAGCATTGCGATATCGCGGACTGCGGAGGAGATGGGCCTTGCCGCGGCCCGGCAAGCGGCGGAAGTCATGAACCGAAGCATAGCGGATCAGGGACATGCAAGAATCATTTTGTCGACAGGCAAGTCGCAATTTGAATTTCTGAAAGCGTTCGTGAAGATGGAGATCGATTGGAGCAAGGTGGAGGTGTTCCACCTGGACGAATACATCAATATGTCCGAGGACCACCCGGCCAGCTTCAAGAAATATTTGAAAGAACGATTTCTGCGCTATGTCTCGGTGAAGCAAATGCATTTTGTCGAAGGCAATGGCGATATCGGGAAGACGCTGGAGCAATTGACGATTGAAATCCGCAAGAGTCCTATCGATTTGGCTTTAATAGGGATTGGCGAAAATGCGCATATTGCTTTTAATGATCCGCCGGCCGATTTTACAACGGAAGAGGCCTTTAAAGTCGTGCATTTGGATGAGGTATGCAGGGAGCAGCAATTCAAGGAAGGCTGGTTTCCGAATAGGGAGGACGTTCCGAAGACGGCGATTTCAATGACTGTTCCGCAGATTATGCGAAGCAAAGCGATTATCTCTTGCGTGCCTTATCTGTCCAAGGCGAATGCGGTGAAGCGTACTATGGAATCTGTTGTCTCTCCCCATGTTCCTTCAACAATACTGAAAACGCACGATCGCTTCTTCATGTATCTCGATGAAGAGTCCGCCTCGCAAATCGTAAGTTTATAAGAATTAATTGCGCGGGATGCAAGCAGGAGGTGATGTTTTTGGAAAGCATAGAGAAACCGTTGTCCGGGAGAAGCCGCCCGCGGGGAGTCGGGTCCTCCAGGCTTCTGGGGCGTCTTGTGAAAAATCGTTGGCTGTATTTCATGCTGCTTCCCGGCGTCGTTTACTTTATCGTGTTCAAATATTTGCCGATGTGGGGAATATTGATTTCCTTTCAAGACTATCAGCCGTATCTGGGGATGCACGGGAGCAAATGGGTAGGCTTTAAACATTTTTATCATTTCTTTAACGAGCCAACTTTCGGCCTGTTGTTCAGGAACACGCTAATTTTGGCGGTGTATAACCTGGTGTTCTTCTTCCCGCTGCCGATCATCATTGCGCTAATGCTGAATGAACTGAGGAAAAAAGCATTTTCGCGCCTCATTCAGACGTTTATTTATGTCCCTCATTTTGTCTCATGGGTGGTTGTCATAGGCCTGACTTATATTTTTTTTACGACGGAAGGCGGAATTGTGAATAACGCCCTAAGCTCGCTGACCGGACATCAATATCCTTTTCTGATGAGTGAAAATTGGTTCCGTACGATGATCGTCTCGCAGGGCATCTGGAAAGAAACCGGCTGGGGAACGATCATCTTTCTTGCGGCGCTGTCCGGAGTCGATCTTCAATTATATGAAGCTTCGCGCATAGACGGAGCCAATCGCTGGCGTCAAATGTGGCACATTACACTCCCGGCTATTCGCAGCACGATTATCATTCTGTTTATTTTGCGGCTGGGCAGCTTCCTTGATACCGGATTCGAACAGATATTCCTCATGCTTAACGCAATGAATCGGGATGTTGGCGAAATATTCGATACTTATGTTTATACGGTAGGCATCACTCAAGGGCAATTTAGTTATAGCACGGCAGTCGGCTTGTTCAAATCGTTAGTAGGTCTTGTTTTGGTTATTACTACCAACTACTTTGCCAAAAAAATGGGGGAAGAAGGAGTGTATTAATACCATGCAGCGGGACCATACGTTCGGAGGCTGGCTGTTCGACAAAGTCAATATCATTCTGCTGATCGGGTTTGCGGCTGTCTGCATCTTGCCGTTCATCTATATTATTGCCGGTTCCTTCAGCACTGCGGAAGATCTTGGATCGAGAGGGTTCATCCTGTTCCCCAAGCATTTCTCGCTGGATGCCTATCAATATTTATTTTCGACTCCAACGTTGAGCCGCAGCCTCGCTGTTAGTGTCTTTATTACTGTCGCAGGCACTTTGATTAATCTGGTGTTCACATCGTTAATGGCCTATCCGCTGGCTAGAAAAGATTTGGACGGCCGCCGTCCCATCATGCTAATGGTCATCTTCTCCATGCTTTTCAGCGGCGGCATGATTCCCACCTTTCTGGTAGTGAAGGAACTCGGAATTATGGACACGTATTGGGCCGTGCTGATCCCGGGAGCCATTAGCGCCTTTAACTTGATTATCTTGAAAAACTTCTTTCAGCAAATGCCGGAAGGGATCGAGGAGTCGGCCAAGATCGACGGGTGCAACGAGCTGTCCCTCTTGATTCGCATCGTGCTGCCGTTGTCGGCTCCAGCCATGGCCACGTTCGCGCTTTTTTACTCCGTTGGCCATTGGAACATGTATTTCGACGCCATCCTGTATTTGAACGATCCGGAGAAATGGCCGGTTCAAGTGCTTCTGCGGCAGATTGTCATTTTATCCCAAGGGGGCGTCGGCGACTCGCAAAAGATGGTCGATCACTTTGTACCGCCGTCCGAAACCATCAAGATGGCAACGATCGTACTGTCCACCGTCCCCATATTGTGCTTGTACCCCTTTTTGCAAAAGCATTTTGCCAAAGGCATTTTATTGGGGTCTGTAAAGGGTTGAATTGCATCTTCCGAACAGGAAGATCATATTCACATAAAAACTTAGGAGGAGTCACAATGAAAGCGAAGAAGGGCAGTTTCTGGCGAACATCGTTCGTATTGTCTTGCGCTGTGGTTTTGTCGGCGGCTTTGCTCAACGGCTGCAGCAGCAAGAACAATGAGGGAAGCAACACCGACGAAGGCAGCGGCGCTGTACAGACATCGCAGCAGCCTTCCGCAAGTCAAGCGGGGACAGAGAAGCCGATTACGATTACGATTACGATGATGACTCAGTACTTCGGTTCGGAGCCGCCGACCAAAGATAATGAGGCCATGAAACTGATCGAGGAGCATATCGGAGTCGATCTCGATGTGAACTGGCAGCCATCGGGCGGTTATACAGATAAATACACCGCGATGATGGCTGCGGGCGACCTGCCTCAAATTGTTATGATCGATAACGCGCGGAATCCGGCCATGATCAATGCGGTGCGCTCGGGCGCCTTCTGGGAAATCGGGTCTTATCTGAAGGATTATCCGAATCTCGGCAAGTTAAGCGAGATTGCCTTGAAGAACAGTTCTATCGACGGCAAGGTGTACGGGATTCCCCGGGCGCGCCAAATGGCGCGGGAAGGAATACTCATTCGTAAGGATTGGCTGGACAATCTGGGTCTGGCAGAGCCCAAAACGTTCGATGAACTCATGAATGTGGTGAAAGAGTTCACGATAAGCGATCCCGACAAGAACGGCCAAAACGATACGATCGGTATTCCGTCGGCAGGCAGCGCGCAAGGGCTGGATATGTTCGCGATCTACGAAGGCGCGCCGAATCAGTGGAGAGTGGAAGAGGACGGTCAGTTTGTACCCTCCTTCATGACCGAGGAATACCAGAAGGTGCTGGCACAGTATCGCGAGATGTACCAGAACAAGTATATTAATCAAGATTTTCCGGTCGCCAAAAGTACGATCGACCCGATAAATCAAGGAAAAGCCGGACTTTATCTGGATACTATGGATGATCTGCAAGCCTTGTTTACCGATCTGTTCGTACGCGATCCGAAGGCGGAGCTGATTCCGATCAGCCGTATTCAAGGCTCTGACGGCGCTTACCATGTTCCTCTTGGCAGCGGGCTGGCCGGGATGTTCATGTTTCCGAAGTCGAGTGTCAAGTCTGAAGCCGAGTTAATAACGATCCTGGAGCACTTCGATAAGCTGGGCGATAAAGAGCTGCAGGATTTGCGCACGTGGGGCATTGAAGGCAAACACTACAAAATGGTAGATGGCGTGCCTGAGCACATCAATCCGAAGCAATTCGCCGATGAAGTCTACACGAACTTTTTCCAATTGAAGTTCGATAACAGTGAACTCGCGATGGCCGGCAATCAAGATCCGGGCATGAAGGCGATTGAACAAATGTGGGTAGATAACATCGAGATCGGGGTTTCCAATCCTGCAGAGCCGCTTATCTCGGCCACGAATACGGAAAAAGGCGGAACCTTGAAGCAAATTATGAAAGACGCGAACACCAAGTATATTATGGGAACCATCGATAAAGCCGGTTACGATAAGGCGATCCAGAATTGGCGCGATAGCGGCGGAGATCAGATCATCAAGGAATACACCGACGAGTACAGAAAGCTGAACCCGTAAGGAATGACTTTGCGCTTTACCGCGGGGCAATGGCTGCGTCATTCGCATGATGAATGCCGCAGCCGTTTTCTTTCGCGCGGCCTGGAGTCGTCCGCGTTGAACCGTATGCAAATTAGCGAAAAAGGAATGGATTAAAGTGAAGATAGAGCTTAGTCTGCTTCGGGAAGAACACAGGGGGGCCGCTGTCCGATTGGCTGACGATGTATTCCGCACCGACGGGCAGACGTCGATGGGAATCGCTTATCCGGAAGTGTTCTCCCCCGCGCTGGGTCAGTCCTACGCTCTGTTCGAGGAGGGGAAATTGGTTTCCTTCATGGGCTTGGTACCGGAAGTCATCCGCATCGGGAACGCGCGGCTCCAAGCGTATTCCATAGGAGCGGTCTGCACGCACCCCTCTGCAAGGGGGAAGGGCTACGCAAGCGAGCTGCTGACCCGTGCGAAAGCTCATGCGGACGAAGCCGGAGCGTCTTTGCTGCTCGTTTCCGGAGATCGGGGATTGTATACCGGCGCGAATTGTCACCGTTTTGGCTGGACGAAACACATGGCGATAGAAGAGGAGCACATTCAGCTGCTCCAGAGCTCGTCTTCCTGGCAATGCCGGGATATGCTGCCGACCGACGGGTTCAGAATCAAGCGGTTGTCCGATGCAAGACCTATTCGTTACGAACAAAGCCTGGGAGATTTGGCTGTTCATATCTATGCCGCCGGCGAGGCCAGCAACTCGAAATCCATTCATAAAGTGCTGATAGCGGAGAGATCCGGCGAGGCGGCGGCGTTCGTCGTTGTTGCCGTTTCCGCGGACGGGACGCCGGGCGATCGCGCGAAAGCGGTCGAATGGGCGGGGGATTCGACGGCCGTGGCAGCGCTGTTCGCGGAAGCCGTGAGACGCTATCGGCCCGGCAAGCTGGATATCTTCGTCCCGTGGCATGAGACGGAACTTATATCGACCCTTGGCGATATCCCGGGCACGGCCAAGAAGAACGCGGGCACCGTGCATATCGTCAGTCCCGAGAGGCTGCTTCGACAGCTCCAACCGTACCTGCATTCCGTTGGAGCCGCAGAGGGAGTAAGCGTCAAGGAGCTGCCCGATAACCGCTGCTCTCTGACGATTGGCGGAGGCGTGAAGGCTGATCTTCAGGCCGGGGAAACGGTTTCTTTCCTGTTCGACCCCGACGGTCCTCCCGCGGCTCGGGTATTGCGCGAGAAGCTCGAAGGGGTTTTCCCGATCCCGTTTCCTTATACGGGGGGGCTGAATTTTGTCTGACGAGCGGAAATTATCTTTATATTTTATTCGTCACTGTCTGCCTGCGGATCAGGAGGCCGGTTATTCGGGAGAACCCAATCCCCCGCTGGGAATCGTCGGGCAAGAACAAGCGAAACACGTGGCCGAGCAAATCGCTTCGTGGGGAGTTGACGAACTGGTGTCCAGTTCGATGAGACGAGCGCTCCAGACAGCCGAGCCGATCTACGCCAGGCTGGGAATAGACTGGCACGTATGGCCGGCGCTCTCCGAGACGAGCCGCAGAAGCTGGCCGGCGCTGCGCTTGGCCGGCACTTGCAGTGCGTTTGACTATTCCGCAATATCGGAGCGCGAGAGGGCGGGGTATCCGAGCATCGCGGATACGCATCCGCACGCCCGGTTAAGCCAGCCATTCGAGCCGGTTGATCGCTGGGTGTATCACGACGAGACGCGAGAGCAATCGTATGATCGCGGGCGCAAGATTCTCAAGGCTTTGATAGGGAGGCAGCCTGCCGGCAAACATCGGAAAGTCGCCATCGTCGGTCATGCCGCATTCGGCTCGGTGCTGCTCTCGCTGCTCAGCGGGGCTCCGCCTTGCGATCACAATCGCTTCCATTTTGCCCATGGCGCGATTGCGCGCGCGGATATAGCAAGAGACTCGGAAGCGGGCTGCCGGGAGGCCGCTATCTGTTTCTCCAATTATGTGCAGCATCTGCCGACCGAATGGATTACAGAAGGATACAATTATTGAACAGGAGATGTTTCTATGAACGAAGATCGGCCGAAAATACGCAGTGCCATTGTCGGTTACGGCGGGGAATTCAATATGGGGAAACATCATGCGGGGGAGATGGAGGCGGTAGGGATCGAATTGGCGGCGGTTTGCGATATCGACCCCAAGAGGGCGGCGGAAGCCGCACGCGATTTTCCTCATATCCGCACGTTCACGAATGTAGAGGAGCTTCTGAGCCAACCGGATATCGATCTGGTGACCTTGATTACACCGCACAACACGCATGCGGATTTGGCGATGCGGACTTTGGAGCACGGGAAGCACTGCATCCTGGAAAAGCCCATGTGCATTCATGCGGAGGATGCGGATAAGCTGGCGCGGAAAGCGCGGGAAAGCGGCCTTATGCTGTCGGTGTATCATAACCGGAGATGGAATGATTGGTATTTGACCGTGCAGGATTTAATTCGGAGGGAGCTGCTCGGCGACATCTTTTTTGCCGAATTTTATTTCGGCGGCTATGAGCGGCCGAGAACCTGGTGGCGGTCCGATAAGGCCGTTTCCGGGGGAGCCTTCTATGATTGGGGGGCCCATTATATGGATTGGGTGCTCGGGCTTATTCCTTCCGCGGTTAAATCCGCTAGAGGCTACAGCCAGAAGCTGTTGTGGCAGGACGTGTCGAACGAGGATCATCTGGACGGCATCATCCAGTTCGAGAACGGTGCCGTCGTTCATGCGCAAACCTCGGCGATCTCCCGAGCGGGCACGGTTCAAAAAAGGATATTGGGGACCAAAGGCGCGGTAACCATCCAAAATAAAGAAAAGTTTCTTACCCTATATACAGAGGTGGGAGGCGTCCCTGTAGAGACCAAAGTGCCGTTTCTGCCCGGGAAGCCTCTGGCGTACTATGCGAACATTGCCGATCATTTGGCGAATAAAGCGGATCTGATCGTGACACCGGAGCAGGCAAGACGAGTCATATCGGTACTTGAATCCGTTACGAAATCGGCCGAGCTGGGGCGAGAGATTCCTGTTCCATACGAGAATATTTAATTGGATAAGGGGTGCAGACGGATGAAACCGGCCATTGCTGTGCAGTTGTTTACCTTGCGGGATCTATTGGCTGCGGATTTCTGGGGAGTGTTAACAAAAGTAAAAGAGATGGGCTACGCGGGAGTGGAGTGGGCCGGCCTGAACGGGCATTCGGCAGCGGAGGCGGGAGCTTTCGCCGAGAACCTCGGACTGGCTTCGGCGGCTATGCACGTTGGGATGGCTCGGCTGCAGGACGATCTGCCCGCATTGCTTGAAGAGGCCAGACAACTGCGAACTCATCATTTGGTATGCTCCTCGTTGCCTAAGACGATGAGGGATGAAGCGGGCTATAAGACTTTCCGTCGGCAGATCAATGAAATTGCCGAAAAAGTCAAATCGGAAGGGTTCACAATAGGCTACCATAATCATGATTTCGAGCTTGGAACGAGTGTGGACGGGAGCCCGGCGCTCGCTTATCTGCTCCGACCGGAAGCGGGGAATTCCTTGCTCGCTGAAGTGGATCTGTATTGGGTCAGGAAGGGCGGCTGCGACCCGTTGTCCTTTATTCAACCGTATGCCAACCGAATGCCGACCATTCATCTCAAGGATATGAGCGCCGACGAATCGCAAAGCTTTGCCGAGGTGGGCAGCGGAGTGATTGACTTTGCGCCAATATTGAAGTGGTGCGAGCGCAGCGGAGTGAAGTGGTACGTGGTGGAACAGGATATTTGTCGGACCGACCCGATGGAATGTATTCGGACAAGCTTGAAGAATTTGCACAAACTTATAGGCTAACCGTACAAACTTACAGATTAGCCGTCGGAAACTCCCATATAAAGAGGTGTTGCAAGTGACAGGCAAAGTGAGGATTGGCTTGATCGGATTGGGCGGTATGGGGCGGGCACATATGAAGTATCTGGCGAACGGCGAGGTAGAAGGGGCGGAACTCGCCGCCGTATGCGAGAGCTTCCCGCCGAATCTGGAGCGGGCGCGGAAGAGCTTGCCCGATCGCGTAGCCTGCTTTAGCGAGCCGGAGGCGATGTTCAAGTCGGGCACGATCGATGCGATTCTGATCGCCACCCCTCATTACTTTCATCCGGAACTGGCGATAGCCGGGTTCGAGCATGGCTTGCACGTGCTCACGGAAAAGCCGGCAGGGGTCTATACCAAGCAAGTTCGTCTGATGAATGAAGCAGCGGCCAAGAGCGGCAAGGTATTCGGGATTATGTACAACTTGCGTTTGCTCGGGCTGTATAAGAAACTGAAGGATCTGGTCGACACGGGAGAGCTCGGAGAGATCCGTCGCACGAGCTGGATCATCACCGACTGGTATCGCAAGCAAAGCTACTATGATTCCGGAGCCTGGCGAGGCACTTGGGCGGGAGAGGGCGGCGGCGTCTTGCTGAATCAGGATCCGCATCAGCTCGACCTGTGGCAGTGGACGATCGGGATGATGCCGAAGCGGGTGCGCGCTTTTTGCGCTTTTGGCAAGCACCGCAACATTGAAGTGGAGGATGCGGTTACGGCGTACGTAGAATATGAGAATGGCGCTACGGGCGTGTTTGTGACGACTACAGGAGAAGCCCCGGGAACGAATCGCTACGAGGTTGCAGGGGATCGGGGCAAAGTTGTGATAGAGGATGGCAAGCTGGTCTTCTGGCGACTAAGAATACCGGAGCCGCAGTTCAATAGAGAGAATCGCCCGGGGGATCCCGAAGCCTGGAAGATTGAAATCCCGGTCAAAGAGGGCTCTTCCGATCATATGCCCATTACGCAGAACTGGGTGGATGCGATTCTCCATGGCATCCCGCTGATCGCTCCGGGCGAGGAAGGGATCAAAGGTTTAACCTTATCCAATGCGATGTATTTGTCCACCTGGCTGAACGATTGGGTTGAACTGCCCATTGACGAAGATCTGTATTACGAAAAATTGCAGGAAATGATCGACAAGTCGAAGCGGGGAGAAAGCCATTGAAAAAATGGAATTTCGGCATGATTGGCTGCGGAGGAATTGCCAGGTTTCATGCGGCTGCGCTGCAGGAGATGGATAACGCTCGACTGGTTTGCGCAGCGAGCAGAACCGCGGAGAAAGCGGCCGCAATGGCAAGCGAGTTCGGCTGCGAATGGACGCGGGATTATCGCGCTTTGCTGGAACGAACGGACATCGATATCGTGAATGTAACGACCTCGAGC
The DNA here is from genome assembly GCF_042431195.1 of Cohnella cellulosilytica. Classification (NCBI taxonomy): domain Bacteria; kingdom Bacillati; phylum Bacillota; class Bacilli; order Caryophanales; family Paenibacillaceae; genus Cohnella; species Cohnella cellulosilytica. The sequence goes on along the minus strand of NZ_JBHMDN010000013.1, from coordinate 231,443 downwards.
GGAAGTCATGCGTTCATCGGACGCGAAGTGCTTGAGGCCGGCAAGCATTTGGTCATGGAGAAGCCGATAACGATGACAGAGGGAGAAGCGCAGCAGCTCATCGATCTGGCTCGTTCACGCGGGCTGGTCGTATCGGTTATTTCGCAGATGCGATTCGAGCCGTACTTTCAGAGTGTCAAGCGACTGTTGGACGAGGGGAAGTTGGGGAGGCTGCTGCTCATCGAAGCGGGAACGCCCTATAGCCGTTCTCAGGAGTATTACGACTCGGCCGATTGGCGGGGAACGATTGCGGAGGACGGCGGAGCGTTGATGAATCAAGGCATTCATCAAATCGACCTGCTGCTGTGGCTGGGCGGTCCGGCCAAGTCCGTATTCGGCAAAATCGCTACGATGACACACAGGATGGAAGCGGAAGACATGGGGGTTGCCGTTGTCGAATTTATCAATGGAGCCATAGGCACGATACTGTCAACGACGAGCGTCAAGCCCGGTTTTCCTCCATATATTCATCTTTATACGGACAAAGGAACCGTTAAGCTTGTCGGTCAATCCGCAGAGTATTGGTCGGTGGAAGGAGTCGAAGAGCCGACATCGCCGAACGCGCAGCATAGCGACGGCTCATCGGATCCGCTTGCCATCTCGCATATCTATCACCGCAAGCAATTGGAGCAATTGCTGCAGTCTATGGATAACGGGCTGGCGCCCCTTGTCGGCGGGGCCGACGGGAAGCGGGCTGTGGAGCTGATCCGGGCGATATACGCTTCCTCGGAATCCGGTTCGAAAGTCTGCTTATTGTGAATTCTCTCCGATATAAGGGGCCGTCCCATAAGCAGAGCAGCTTCGTTGGCTGATGGGACGGTCCCTTATGCGAGAGGCTCGCAATCCCGCGGGCAGCACAGCCGAATACTGTACAATCGGTGCAAATTATCTTATTGTTAGAGATAATATAAGATTTGAAAATTATGGATAGGTGATCCTAGTGAGTAAAAACTCAAATGCGGGTTATTTGAGACAAATTAAACAGAATAACATGTCGCAAGTGTTAAAAGATATATGGAGAATAGAGCCCGTATCCCGCATCGAATTGGTGGACGAGACCAAGCTGACCTCGGGGACGATTACGAACCTGACCTTGGACCTGTTGAAGGCCGGTTTATTGAAGGAAACGGAATTGACGACGGGCAGCGTGGGGCGAAGAAGAGTGATGCTGCGGCTGAACGAGATGAGCTTCAAAATCATCGGGATCGACATCGGACGCAGCTCCTATGAAGTGGTAACGACGAATTTGATCGGGCAGATTCTGGATTCGCAAGAAGTTTTAATCGACAGGGATACCGATCCTCTTCAAGTGCTGGAAGGCGTCGCCGCCATCGTGCGCAAGAGCATGTCGCAAATCTCCGAGCAGAACGACAAGCTTCTGGGGATCGGGCTGAGTATTCCGGGCCCGATGAACCTCAAGGAAGGCGTGCTGCTCGTTCCTCCCAATTTTCCGCATTGGGAGCATTTCGAGATTCGGAAGGAACTGGAGAGCAGGCTGGGAAGAAGGATCGTCATGAACGACGATGCCCGCACTTCGGCGTTGGCCGAGCGATGGTTCGGCCACAGCCGCAAGCTGAAGGAAGACAGCTTCGTCTACATTACGATGGGACACGGCATCGGCGGCGGCGTCGTGTCCAATGGCGAGATCATATTGGGCAACAATGGGCTTTATGGCCAAGTCGGCCATATTACCGTCGTTCCGGGCGGAGAATTATGCGAATGCGGGAATCGGGGCTGCTGGGAGACGGTAGGTTCCATTCCCGGTATTTTAAGGCGTTGGAATCCGGAGAACAAGAACAGTACGATCGAGGATTTCTTCAAGGCCGTGCAGGCTAAGGATCCGAGCGCGGAACGCTGCCTGGAGTGGACGCTGCAGATGATGGAATCCACGCTGACCACGCTATTCAACGTCTACGATCCGGCTTTGATCATTATCGGGGGCAAATTGTACCCGTATCTCGAAAGCTATGTGCCGCGCATTCGTCACCATGTGCAGGCCAGCGTCTATCCGTCCGCGCGCAGTCACGTGATCATCGAGTCGGCTTCCTTCGGCACCTCGCAAAGCGCGGTGGGGGCCGCTTCCTTAGTATTCGGCGAGCTGGTGGAACGGCCGCTCGACGTCTTGGACGAAGTGAATATGGCTAACGAATAGCTCGGATTTTCCGCCGGTTTCTTTGGCCTGCCGTCGATTTCGCTTTCACGGACCAGCGGCCGGACGATGTTCGCCCCGCAATTTTAGAAATATTTCAGACGGGCCCCTTATAGTAAGAAAGATAGAGAGCATGAGGGAGCTCGTTCATCTTGGCAACGATAATAAGACGATTGTCGCAGCGCAATATCGCGATAACGGTCATACTGTTCGCGCTCGCGCTTACGGGCGCGCGCATGGCGTGGATATCGCATTTCCATCAGACGGATCAACCGCGGGTCGAAGACGGGCTGCTCGATTTGCGCGGCTGGAAGTGGGACCAAAGAACGATTGCTCTCGACGGAGAGTGGGAGTTCTATCCCGGGCAATGGCTGGGGGGCGGAGAGATTCCGCAGGCGAACGGCGTGCGAATACCGGTACCCGGAGGCTGGAACGCTTATCTTCGCGGAGACGGGGAGCAGGGCGGCGAGCCGTCGTTCGGCTACGGCTCTTACCGGCTTGTCATTCGAGTCGACCCGGGAACGGAAGCGAACTTCGCCGTTCGCGTTCCGAGCGTGCGCAGCTCCTCGGCCCTGTATGCCAACGGCCGGCTGCTCGCGGGCTCCGGGTTCCCGTCGGATGACGAAGCGTCGTACGAGGCGAGGAACCTGCCTTACGGCGCCTCGTTTGCCGCGGATCGTTCCGGGTACGTCGAATTGATCGTCAGGGCGGCGAATTACAAAGACATTCGCGATGGCGGGATTATTCGTTCGATCAAGTTCGGGACGGAAGCGGCGATCGCGCGCGAGACGCAGCTGTCCGTGTCGATGCAGGAGCTGACCATCTTCGTGTTCCTGCTTCATGGCGGATACGCCCTTGTGCTGTACGTGATCGGCAACCGGGAGAGAAGGCTGCTCTATTTTTCCTTGCTCGTTTTCAGCGCGATGGTCATGGATTCGTTCGGCAGCAACGAGAAGGTGCTGCACCAGTATTTGCCGGTCGATTACGACTGGGGCTTTAAGCTTGTTCATCTGGCCATGGCCGGCACCGCCTATTCCTTGCTGATGTGCGTGTCGCACCAATGGCCGGCGTTCTGGCGCAAGGCCGCACCGTGGTTTTCCCGGCTCTGCGGGGCCGCCGCCGCAATGGCGCTCGTCTTGCCCGCGCGTTACATTTTGACGATACAAATTTTGTATGCGGCAGTCGCCGCGCTCTCCGTACTGCTCACGATTTTCTCCATGATTCGCGCGTCCGTCAAGGATGTGAAGGGGAACGTTCCGCTGCTGTTTGCCCTGGTCGCGTTCACGAGCAACTTGGCTTGGTGGGGCATCCAGATGATCATGGGCATCAGCGTCATGTATTATCCGTTCGATCTGGTCATCTCCACCTCCTGTTACGCTTCTCTGTGGTTCACCCGTTATTTTCAAGCCCATGCGGAGACGAAAAGCCTTGCCGCCAAGCTGCAAAGAGCGGACAAACAGAAGGACCGCTTCCTCGCCAATACGTCCCACGAGCTGCGCAATCCGCTGCACGGCATATTAAACATTACGCAAGGCGTGCTGGAGAGGGAGAAACACGCGCTGCAGGACAGGAGCGTCAAGGATCTGGAAGTCGTGCTGTCGGTGGGGCGCAGAATGTCGCTCCTGCTGAACGACCTGCTGTACGCGATGAGTCTGAAGGAGAACGCGCCGCGCCTGCAGTACGGCAGCTTCTCCATCCACGCCGTCGCGACGGGCGTCATCGACATGCTGCTATCGATGCGGGAGGGCGTATCGGCCAAGCTCGTGAACGATATCCCGGAGAATTTCCCCCGCGTGTACGCCGACGAGAACCGGGTCGTGCAGATCCTCTTTAACCTGCTTCACAACGCCGTCAAGTTTACGGGCGACGGAGAGGTGGCCGTTCGCGCGCGGGTCGAGGAGGGGAAAGTGTTCGTGACGGTCTCGGACACGGGGATCGGCATGGACGAGGAAACGTTGAATCGCATTTTCGAGCCGTACGAGCAGGAGAGCGTGGATCAGACGATGATCGAGGGCGGCTTCGGTCTGGGGCTCGGCATATGCAAGCAGCTGCTGGAGATGCACGGCGAGTCGCTGCAGGCCAGCTCGGTTCCGGGGCAGGGCTCGGAGTTCGTGTTCACCTTGCGCCTGGCTGCCGGCTCGATCGACGCGCAGGAGCAGGCCGGAATCGTCGGCGACGCGGAGGTCGCCTTGGCGGAGGCCGTGTCGTCGCTGGAATGCGCGGACGGGGACGAAGCGGCAGGGATGCAGGAGGGCCGGCCGTCCGCGGATCGCCCGCGAATTTTGCTGATCGACGACGATCCCGTCAACCTGAAGGTGCTGGAATCGATTCTCACGCACGAGAGCTACGACATGACGTTGGTCACAAGCGGCAGCCAGGCGCTTGACATTCTGGACAAGAAGGAATGGGATCTGATCGTCTCGGACGTCATGCTTCCCCGGATGTCCGGCTACGAGCTGACGCGCGCGATCCGCGCCCGGTATTCGATCTCGGAGCTGCCGATTCTGCTGCTGACCGCAAGAAGCCAGCCGGAGGATATTTCCCACGGATTTCAGGCGGGCGCCAACGAATACGTGACCAAGCCGGTGGAAGCGCTGGAGCTGCGCTTCCGGGTGAAGGCGCTGACCGACGTGAAGAAATCCGTCCGCGAGCGGCTGCGGATGGAATCGGCCTGGCTGCACGCCCAGATCCAGCCTCATTTTCTCTACAACACCTTGACGGCGATCCGGGCGCTGAGCGAGATCGACCTGGACCGGATGCGCAGCATGCTGGAGGCTTTCGGCAATCATCTGCGCGATAAGTTCAAGCTGCAAAATATCGACGTTCCCGTACCGATCGAGGAGGAGCTCAGCCTCGTCCGTTCCTACCTGCATATCGAACAGGAGCGCTACGAGCAGCGATTGCTCGTAACCTGGGAAATAGACGAATGCAAGCAGCTGCGAATTCCGCTGCTGACGATCCAGCCGCTCGTCGAGAACGCGATTCGCCACGGCGTCATGAAACGCTCCGACGGGGGACGGATCGCGATTCGGGTGTCCGACTTCGGCACCTTCGCGGAGATCGCCGTGGAGGACGACGGAGTTGGAATGGACGAGAATCCGCTTGAGCGCAAGGGCGAGGATTCGGACATGGGGACGGGCGTCGGCTTGATCAACACGGACCGCCGGCTGAAGCGAATGTACGGCAAGGGGCTGCGGATCCGAAGCCAGCCGGGGCGGGGCACCTCGATTTCTTTTATCGTCGATCAGCACGTTCCGTCATCCGGGAGAGCCGGAAGCAGGAGAGCCGGCGCCGGCCGGCATGCCCCGCAATGACAAGCCGGATGTGCCGCCGCGGCGACGATTCGCGAGAGCGGCGCTGTGGCGCGGCTCTTTACAGGAGATGCCCGTTTTTCTTCGGATAACGCCCGATTGGTCCTTCGTCCTTTCCTTGTTGCCCCTTGGGAAAACGTCTACAATGACGATGAGGGAAATACGTCCGGGAAGTGATGCCGTTTGAAAGCGCAACGCGTGCTTGTCGATTATTTGAAAGGAAAATGGCCTTATTACCTGCTTGCGATTCTGTTTATGGCCGCAGGCAACATCATCCAGTCCTTCTACCCGCGCATTATCGGCAGCTTTGCCGATCAATTGAAGGAGGAGCAGCTGACCTATTCGCTGATCGTCGATTACAGCCTGCTGCTGCTGGGAGTGGGCATCGCCTTCGGCGTTCTGGCCGGGATGGGACAATATATCGTCATGAGACTCGGACGCCTGTTCGAGTTTTTTACGCGCGGACGATTGTTCGACCATTTCATGACGCTGGGCGAGCATTTCTATTCCAAGAACGGCGTCGGCAAGCTGCTCAGCTACGTTATGAACGACGTAACCGCGGTGCGCGAGGCGATCGCCAGAGGCATCAACCAGTCGACCAACTCCGGCATTCTGATCTTGTCGGCGGCGGCGATGATGCTGGCCAGCGATATTCCGCTCCGATTGATCGCGATAAGCGTGCTGCCGCTGCTGGCCATTCCCTGGATCGTCAGCCGCTTCGGTCCGGTCATCCGCTCCAGGTCGTTGTCCGTGCAAGAGGCGCTGGGGAAAATGACGGAGTCCGCGGAAGAGCAGTTCGGGGGCATACGGGTGACGAAAAAGTTCGCGGCGGAGCCGATCATGGGCGCGCGCTTCGGCGCCGCGGTCGACCGGATTCACGAGAAGCAGCTTAAGCTCGTGCGCGTCTCCTCGCTGTTCCAGGCGCTTATCCCGTTTCTGGGAACGCTGTCCTTGATCATCGCGATCGTCTACGGCGGCTACTTGACGATTCATCAGCACATCTCGCTCGGCAATTTCGTCGCGCTTACGCTGTACATTCGAATGATGGTCAATCCCCTGCAGCAGATCGGCGGGGTCATCAACACGATGCAGCGGTCGCGGGCCTCCCTCGACCGGATCAACGAGCTGCTGGCCAAGGAGGGAGAAATCCAGGAGGCGGAACAGGCTTTGGCGCACGACCTGAAGCGCGCCGGAATCCGGATCCGCCATTTGACGTTCTCGTATCCCGACGCCGATATGGAGGCGCTGCACGATATTAGCCTGGATATCGCGCCCGGCTCGACCGTCGGCATTCTGGGGAAAACCGGCAGCGGCAAGACGACGCTCATGAAGCTGCTGCTGCGAATGTACGATCCGCCCGAGGGCGCGATTCGCATCGGCGGCGTCGATATCCGGCAGCTGACGCTGGAAAGCCTGCGCGACCAGATCGCTTACGTGCCGCAGGAAGGTTTTCTGTTCAGCACCACGATCAGGGACAACATCGCCTTCTATCGAAGAGACTCCGCGATGACGCGGATCGAGGAGGCCGCCAAGCAGGCGCAAATCTACGGCAACATCGTCGAGTTTCCGGAGCGCTTCGAGACGAAGCTGGGAGAGCGCGGCGTGACGCTGTCCGGAGGTCAGCGCCAGCGGACGAGTCTGGCCCGCGGGCTGATCAAGCGCGCGCCGATCATGATTCTGGACGACAGCGTCAGCGCGGTGGACGCGGTGACGGAGCAGAAGATCATCGACACGATCTCCAAGGAGCGCCAAGGCTTGACGACGATCGTGATCGCGCACCGAATCAGCGCGCTGAAGCATGCGGACGAGATCGTCGTGCTGGACGAAGGCAGAATCGTGCAGCGGGGCACTCATGCCGAGCTGATTGGCCAGCGAGGCATGTACGCCACTCTGCACGCCATTCAGGAGGAGGGAAACCGAGATGCCGAATAATTCCCCAGCCGGCAAGAAGACGGCGCTTCGTTCCCTTCTGGCTTACGGCAAGCCGCACCGCCGGCAATTTACGCTCGTGTTCTTCCTTACGCTGTTCGCGGTGGCGGCCGACTTGCTCCAGCCGTATCTGGTAAAGGTCGCGATCGACGACAACATCATGGTCGGTAAAAACGATTTCCGGATGCTGCTGATCATCTGCGGCCTGTATTTGCTGCTCTCGCTGTCGGGCTTCGTGTTCAGCTATCTGATGAACAATGTGCTGCAGTACGCTTCCCAGAGCATTATCGCCCGCATTCGCAAAGACCTGTTCCGGCACATCTCCCGGCTGTCGATGTCGTATTTCGACCGGACGTCGAGCGGGAGCCTGATTACGCACGTGTCCAGCGATACGGAATCGTTGAACCAGTTTTTCTCGCAGGTGCTGCTAAGCTTGATGCGCGACGGATTAACGCTGATCTTCATCGTCGTCGTCATGTTCCAGCTCGATGTCGAGCTGACGCTGTACTGCCTCATTCTGGTTCCGGTCATTTTTCTGATCGCCATCGCTTTTCGCCGGCATATGCGCAAGACATACCAGAGGTCCAGAACGGCGCTGTCCCGGCTCATCTCCTTTGCCGCGGAGAACTTGGCGGGGATGAGCCTGATTCAGGCGTTCCACCAGGAGAAAGAGCAGAAGAGCCGGTTCGCGGACCGCAACCGGTCGTATTTCGGCGCCAATCTCAGCGAAGTGAGCACCAACGTGTTGTTTAACCGTTCGTTCGATATTCTCGGCGGGCTCGCCGTCGCTTTCGTGACCTGGGTCGGAGGCAACGCGGTGTTTCACGGGAACGTCGAGTTCGGGGTCATGTACGCTTTCATCACTTACATTCGTCTGTTTTTCCAGCCGATCAGCACGATTACGCAGCAGTGGAACACCCTGCAGTCGGCCATGGTTTCGGCGAACCGGATTTGGAGCGTTTTCGCGGTCCAGCCGGAGGTGAAGGACGCCGTCGTTCCCGTGAACGTGGATCCGAAGACGGTGCGGGGACGAATCGATTTTCAGCGGGTTCATTTCTACTACGAGGACGGCCGGCCGGTCATTCACGACTTGAGCCTGCGCATCGAACCCGGGGAGATGATCGGCGTCGTCGGCGTCACCGGAGCCGGGAAGAGCACCTTGATCGGGCTGCTGTGCCGCTTCTACGACGTCCGCCAAGGAAGCGTCAAGATCGACGGAACGGACGTGCGCGACATTCCCCAGGCGCAGCTGCACAGGCTGATCGGGCTGGTGCAGCAGGAGCCGTACCTGTACTCGGGAAGCATCGTCGATAACGTGCGGATGTTCGACGAATCGATCTCCAGGGAAGAGGTCGAGCGCGCCTGCCGGTTCGTCGGAGCGGACGAATTGATCGGCCGCATGAGGAACGGCTACGACACCCGGCTGTCCGAGCGGGGGAGCGGCTTGTCCGCCGGGGAGCGCCAGCTGATCTCCTTCGCGCGAATTATCGTCTTCCAGCCGAAAATTCTCATCCTGGACGAAGCGACGGCCAATCTCGACTCCTATACCGAGCAGCTCGTCCAGAACGCCCTGCGCGTCGTCTCGGAGCATCGCACGACGATCGTTATCGCGCACAGGCTGTCGACGATTCTTCACGCCGACCGGATCATCGTCATGCGCGGCGGAAGGATCGTCGAGGAGGGCACGCACGCCCGGCTGCTGGAGCTGCGGGGCTATTACGAGGAACTGGTCCGCCACTCGCGGGGCAAGGCGGGAGTCGGGTAAGGCCCGCTCCGGACCAGGGGGACGCCTGGATACGTGGGAATAGAAGAAGTAGAAGAAGAAGAAGAAGCTCCGCCGACGGCGGGCTTCTTTTTTTTCGACGGCTGACCGCTTCGCAAATCATGCGCGCATTCGAGTGGCAGGCCGCCTTTAACGTTCCGGCGGACCGCTAATCGCACGAATCCGATCGGCGGATCGCCTTTAACGTTCCGGCGGACCGTTAATCGCACGAATCCGATCGACTGGCCGCCTTTAACGTTCCGGCGGACCGTTAATCGCACGAATCCGATCGACTGGCGGCCTTTAACGTTCCGGCGGGCCGTTAATCGCACGAATCCGATCGGCGGATCGCCTTTAACGTTCCAGAGGACCGTTAATCAAGCCAACCTGCCGAGGGTTCGCGAGCAAATCGTTGACGAAAGGCTCGCCGGAGAAGTAGGATACGATCAGGAAGCAAGAGCGTCAAGCCCGACATTTTGAGAGGAGATAACGCCATGGACGGAAGCAAAGCCGGTTTCGCATCGATCGACGAGTACATAGCCGACTTCCCGCCGGAGATTCGGGACAAGCTAAGCCAGATTCGGGAGGTCATTCGCGAGGCCGCCCCCGAAGCAACCGAGAAAATCAGCTACCAGATGCCGACCTTCGACCTGCACGGCAATCTGGTGCATTTCGCCGCGTTCAAAAACCATATCGGATTTTACCCGGCCCCGCGCGGAATCGAGGCGTTCAAGGAAGAGCTTGCAGCCTATAAAGGAGCCAAAGGCTCGGTGCAGTTTCCGCTCGACCGGCCGCTTCCGCTCGATCTGATCGGCCGCATCGCGAGGTTCAGGGCGGAGGAAAACAAGGAACGGGCCGCGGCCAATTCGAAGAAAAAAAGCTAGAGAGACGAATCCGTCTCTCCAGGGCGTGTATGCCAACCCGCTCAGGGGCATCTTTCACCGCCTTTTCGCCCCCTGGGCGAAAACTTCGTCACTTTTGCTTGACGTACCTCCGGTATGCCTTTACAAAAGTTCCTTGCATGGAACGAAAATTCGGCAAAATCGGCTGTTCTCGGCGTAGGCATACACGCCCTAGCTTTAAGAAAAATATGGTAGAATGGAAGTATTCCACTCGGGAAACGGAGATCGTTCACTTGCGCAAAACGATTATCTTCCTGCTCGGGATCGCAGGCATCGCGCTCTTCTATTTTACATTCGTGTCGGCGGCTCGGGTGTTTCGTTCGGATTGGCAGCTGCCGCAGCCTACGAGGGAGAAGCCGGCTCATTACCGGCTTATTCTGATTACTCAGGAGCTGGAGACGCCGTTCTGGGTCAGGGTCGGAGACGGAGCGCTCGAAGAGGCCGGGGAGCTCGGGGCGAGCATCGAGATCTGGGGAAGCTACAGCAAAAACCAGGAGGATTTCCTGAAAAAGATCGAGATCGCCATCGATTCCAAAGTAGACGGCATTATCGTTCAGGGGCTGGATACGGAAGAGTTCAGACAGCTGACGAAAGTGAAAGCCGCCTTCTACGGCATTCCGATCGTTACCGTAGCCTACGACGTGCCGATGGCGGACAGTCTGAGACGGACCTATGTCGGCTCGAATCAGCATTTGGCCGGGCAGCTGATCGCCAGACAATTGATCTCCGACATGGGGACGGCGGGGAAAGTCGTTCTTCTGGGCGACAGCCGCCGGGAATTCTACCAGCAGCAGAGGCTAAGCGGCATACTTGACGCGCTGCGGGATTATCCGGATGTCCGGACGGAATACGCGGAGACGTCGGAGGCGCGGGATCAGGTTATCGCGGCCACGAAGGACGTGATGAACCGGATGCCGGACGTGCAGGCGTTCGTCGCCGTTAACGCCAACACCGCGGCCGCGATGATCCAAGAGATCGGCAGACGTTCCCGCGTCGAACCCTATCATATTTATTCGTTCGACGACAGTCAGGAAGCGATGTCGCTGCTTCGGCAGGGCAAGCTCGACGGCATGATCGAGCAATCCCCCGAAGCGATGGGAAGGATCAGCGTAAGCCGGATGATTGAATGGCTGGGCGGCAAGACGGTTCCCCTCGATACGGAAGGCTATTTCACCGAAATCCGCATGCTGAGAGCGGTCGACGCGCGATGAGCGGCATTCAGAGGAAAATATGGACGCTGGCGGCGGTCGTTCTCTCCATCATGGCGGCAATCTGGATTGCCCTCACCTATTACAACCAGAAAACCCAAGACCGATACAACGATATTTTGCAGCGGTATTTGCGCATGAACGAGGTCACGACGGCAAGCCAGATGACGGTCACGTCGTTGAACAACTATTTGCTCGCCCCCTCGCAAGCGAATCTGACGCAGCTCGAGCAGAGCAAAGAGAAGCTTCGCAAAGCGAGAATCGACGTCATGGATTTGCGCAACGCGGGCAACGAATTCGCCCTGACCAATTACATGAACCTGATCAACAGCCTCGTCGAGACGACGGACCGCTCCTTGATGTTCCGCTCGGAGAAGGAGACGGAGGACTCCGCGACGGCGTTTGCCGAAGCGACCCGGATTTCCAAGTACATCTCCGAGATGACGCTCACGCTGCTCGACGCGGAGCTGAAGACGTACGACGGGTTTTATCGCGGCATTATCGAGCAGTCGTCGGAGCTGAAGAAGCTGGGAATCTGGCTGCTGCTGCTCATTACGTTTCTGCTATTGCTGTTTACCTACGCGTTCTCGGTCAGCATTACGAGGCCGGTGCAGAAGCTGACGCAAGCGGCCAAGGAGCTGTCCCGTGGCCGGTTCGATCTGCGGATCGAGGTGGAGTCCAACGACGAGATTTCCTTCCTCGCCAAGATGTTCGACCGCATGCGCATCAACATCAACAATCTGATCTCGGAAATTCAGCAGAAAGCCCAGCTGGAGAACGAGCTGCAGCAGAGCAAGCTGCTGCTCCAGGAAAGCCAGCTCCGCAGCCTGCAGAGCCAGATCAACCCGCATTTTCTGTTTAATACGCTGAACACGCTGTCGAAGAAAGCGTATTTGGAGGGCTCCGAGGAGACAAGCGACCTGCTGGCCAGCGTCGCGTCGCTGCTGCGCTACAATCTGAAGCGGCTCGACCGGTCGGTTACGCTGTACGACGAAGTCCGGGTGCTCGGCCAGTATATCGAAATCCAGAAGGCGCGGTTCACGGAGCGTCTGCAGTTCCACACCGACATCGACGAGACGTGCCTGTACGTGCAGCTTCCCGGACTCACGCTGCAGCCGATCGTTGAGAACGCTGTCATCTACGCGATCGAGCCGGAGGAAGAGGGCGGCGCGATCTGGTTCCGGATCTTCGACGGAGCGGAGCGGGTTACGGTAGAGATCGAGGACGACGGGCCGGGAATGACGGAGCAGCGCATCCGGCAGATTCTCGAGGAGCGTCCCGTCGATTCGGAAGGCGGCCATACGACCGGGATCGGCCTGGGCAACGTCGTCAGAAGGCTCAGGCTGTTTTACGGACGGGAGGATGTCATCGGCATCGAGAGCGGCCCGAAGCGCGGGACGAAGGTGACGATCGGCATACCGAAAACAAGGGAGAGCGGGAAGCATGATCAAGCTTCTGATCGTGGATGACGAACAGATAGAGAGAGAAGGGCTGCGGGTCATTCTGGGAAGAAGCTTTCCCGGGCTGGACATCGCCGAGGCGAAGAACGGGAGAGAGGCCGTGGGAATGGCCGGGGAGCTGCAGCCGGACGTGATTCTGATGGATATCAAAATGCCGGGGATGAACGGGCTGGAAGCGGTCGAACGGATTCGCGCGGACGATCCCGACATCAAATTCGTGATGGTCACGGCGTACGATACGTTCGAATATGCGCGATCCGCGATCAAGCTGGGCGTCAAGGATTACCTGCTTAAGCCGAGCAAGGCCGCGGAGATCGTCGCCACGGTCGGCAAGGTGCTGAAGGAGGTCGAGGAGGAGCGGCTGTCGCGGGAGGCGGACCGGCGGCAGCGGGACGCGCTGCGCAAGACGCTGCCGCTCGTCGAGACCGACGTCGTTACGCAGCTCTTGTTCGATCACGTGCACGAGGTCCATCTGGACGAGCTGGTCGGGCTGCTGGGTGCGGGAACGACAAGCGAGGCGTTCGCGATGATCGTCCAGCTGCCGGAGGGTTCGGAGAGCCTGTATTCCGTCGTCAAGGAGAAGATCAGGCAGGCGGGCAGCGGCTGGATGGGGGCGATGTACGGCCGGCAAATTCCGGTTATCACGTTCCGCGAGCCGGTCCGGTCCTTCCGTTCCCAGGCGGTCGGCATGGCCCGGGAGCTGCTGTCCGCGGCGAGAGCGGGAGCCGAAGCGGGCTGGTTCGTCGGCATCGGCGGCGTCTGCGAGTCTCTGGAGCAGATCCGCCAATCGTACCAGGAAGCGCTGATCGCTTCCATGGACCCGACGCTTCCGGTCAAATACCGCTTCTACGAGGACGTGCCCTCGCCGGGCGCCGCCCGCGACAAGCCGTTCGACAAGCAGCGGGAGCGGCTGATTTTCGACCGTATCCGTCTCGGCCAGTGGGAGCCGCTCGGGGCGGACGTGACGGAGTTCCTTCGGGGCTGCGAGAACGAGGGCGTCGATTTGCTCATGGCGCAGCAGCGCGTGCTGGAGCTGCTGTGGATCGCCGCGCGGGTCATGCTCGAGCTGGGCGTCGAGACGGATACGCCGGTCTATTCCTTCCAGGCCCGGGATTACCGGGAGCTGCGCTTCGAATCGGGGCGGCTGCTGGAGGGGATGAGGCGGGCCTATGCGGAACACCGCGAGCGGCTGGAGCCGGATGCGATCCAGCAGATCAAAAGGTACATCGTCGAGCATTCGCACGAGGACATTACGCTGGATGCCATCGGCAGACGGGCGGGCCTAAGCCCGTTCTACATCAGCAAAATATTCAAGGAGCAGCTGGGCGTCAACTATATCGATTTTCTGACCGAATGCCGCATCGACAAGGCGAAGAAGCTGATGGCCGATCCGGACAAGAGCCTGAAGGAAATCACGTTCGAGGTCGGCTACCACGATCCGAATTACTTCAGCAAGGTGTTCAAAAAAATGTGCGACATGTCGCCTACGGAATACCGCAGGACGCTGGCGGCGCGAAAGGGATAACGACCGGAAGCGCAGGCGGGAGGAAGGGGGCGCGCGGTACGAAGCGGACGGCGACAAGAGCTGTTGATCGGAAAAAGACGGACGGCCGGGGAAAAGGCAGGCGGGAAGCTCTTACGATCGGGCAGCGAATGAAAGGAAGATAGTCGAAGAGGCTTGCCGTAAGGCCGGCGGTGAAAAAGGGAGAGGATGTCGTGAGGCGGATTTACGGAATGGGGTTGGCGGTCGTGCTGGCACTGGCTTGCGTGGCTTCTGCCTGCGTGGGCGCCGGGAACGGAGGGACGGGCGAGGCATCGCCGCCTTCGTCGTCCGCGCTGCCGTCCGGCTTGGCCTCGGGAGGTGGTCTTGCCCTCGAGGACTTGGAGAACAACCGGACAATCAAAGTCGGCTTTTCCATGGATACGCTGCTGGAGGAGCGCTGGCTTCGAGACTTGAACCTGTTCAAACAGGCGGTGGAGGCGCTGGGCGCGGAGGTCAGCGTGATGGCCGCCAACGGCGACGACGCGAAGCAGATCGAGCAGGCCGAGACGCTGATCGGGCAAGGCGTCGACATTCTGGTCGTCGTCCCTCACGACGCCGAAGCGATGGCGGCCATCGTTGGCAAAGCCCATTCTTCCGGCATCAAGGTCATGTCTTACGACCGCCTGATCAAGAACGCGGACGTCGACCTGTACGTCTCCTTCGACAACGAAGAGGTCGGAGAGCTGCAGGCCCGGGCGATCACGAAGCTTGTTCCGAAAGGCAAATACGTCTATATCGGAGGAGCCGATACCGACAACAACGCCCATCTTTTCAAGAAAGGCGTGTTTAACGTGCTGCAGCGGCGGATCGACAGCGGCGACATTACCGTCGTCTACGATCAATGGACGAAGGATTGGACGCCGGTGAACGCTCTGGCCAATATGAGGGAGGCGCTGAGCGCCAACGGCAACAAGATCGACGCGGTTATCGCCGCCAACGACGCCACGGCCGGCAGCGTCATCCAGGCTCTCGCGGAGCAGGGATTGGCCGGACAAATTCCGGTCGCCGGCCAGGACGCCGAGCTCGCGGGCGTGCAGAGAATCGTCGACGGCACGCAGACGATGACCGTCTACAAGCCGATCCGCTCGCTCGCGGACAAGGCGGCCGAGCTGGCGGTCGGACTCGCCAGAGGCGAGAGGGCGGGCGCTTCCCGGAAGGTCAATAACGGGAAGACCGAGGTGCCTTCCGTGCTGCTTCCGCCGATCGCCGTCGACCGGACCAACGTCGAAGAGACGATTATCGCCGACGGCTTCCATACCCGGGAGGACGTGTTCCGGACGGGCGAGTAAGAACCGTGGGGCGACAGACGTGCTGCCGGGCGCTTTTGACGGCCTGTCGGGATTGGATCCGATGTTCTACAGAATCGGTTATCGCCCCACACAAATCGCCATATTCGGGTCCGATGTTCTACAGAATCGGTTATCGCCCCACACAAACCGCCACTTTCGGGTCCGATGTTCTACAGAATCGGTTATCGCCCCACACAAACCGCCACTTTCGGGTCCGATGTTCTAAAGAATCGGCTATCGCCCCACACAAATCGCTATTTCGGTGCCCGATGTTCTACAGAATCGGTTATCGCCCCACACAAACCGCCACTTTCGGGTCCGATGTTCTACAGAATCGGTTATCTCCCCACACAAACCGCCACTTTCGGGTCCGATGTTCTACAGAATCGGTTATCTCCCCACACAAATCGTTATTTCGGTGCCCGATACTCTAAAGAATCAGTTATCGTCCCACGCCAATCGTCATTTCGGTGTCCGATGTTTAAAGAATCGGTTATCAGTCCTCCTCGCTCCCACATGTGCCTGCAGCTGCTTTCCGACAAGACCAATCGTCCTTGCCATCGCCGGTTTCGCTTCTATCTGCGAGGAGATTCACGAAGAACTCTGCCGCCGATCCCGGAACCCCTTCTCCTTTTCCGCCCTCTGAACCTCTTCTCCTCCCCTCCAGCCTGTCCTTCCGAAACACTCCTCCTTTTCATCCTCCTCCAGCCTGTCCTTCCGAAAACACTCCTCCTTTTCATCCTCCTCCACCTTGTCCTCCCGGAAACACTCTTCCTTTTCCCCTCCGCCACCTTGTCCCCCGGCAGCTATTCCCGTCGAAGCTTAAAAAAGTATAGGCGGTTGCAAAAGAGTGCTAGCGTATAGCGCTTTCATCGTGCTTCTCCGATGGTATAGTGACGATGTTGGTCATTAATTCCATATTTTGAGAGGGGTTCACAAATGATGAAAAGCTTGAAATCCATTGCGTTGGCGCTCACGGTTATTATGCTCTCGATGCTGGTCGCGGCCTGCAACGCCAACGGCAGCGGGAGCGGCAAAATCAGCGTAGGCATCGTTCTGCCGACCAAGGATGAGGAGAGATGGGTGCAGGACGAGCAGCGCTTCAAGGACGCGATCAAAGATACGAAGTACAAGACGGAGATTTTGTTCAGCCAAGGCTCTCCCGCCAAGGAAAAAGAAAACGTGGAGACGCTGATCAACAAAGGCATCAAAGTGCTGATCATCTGTCCGCCCGACGGGGATGCGGCGGCCGCGGCCGTCGAAGCGGCCAAGAAGGAAGACATTACGGTCATCTCCTACGACCGTCTCATTACGAACACGGAAGCGGTCGACTACTACGTTACGTTTGACAGCGTCGCCGTAGGAGAGGCCCAGGCCCAATATCTCGTCGACCATGCGAAAGGCCCCGGCCAGCCGTTGTACCTGTATGCGGGCGCCGCTACCGACAACAACGCATTCCTGTTCTTCGAGGGCGCCTGGAACGTGCTGCAGCCGAAGATTGCCGACGGCACGTTCAAGATCGCGAATTCGAGCGAAGCCGAAGCGTTGAAGGATACGGCGAAGCTGTCGCGCGACCAAATGAGCAAAATCGTCGGCCAAGTCACGACGAGTTGGGAGCCCAACGAGGCCAAAAATAAAGCCCAGACGCATCTGACCGCCGCCGGAGCGGATATGAAAGGCGACGTCGTCATCCTGGCGCCGAACGACGGAACGTCCCGCGCCATCGCCGACGTGTTCGCGACCGATTCCGCAGTGACGAGCTACGTCATTTCCGGGCAGGACGCCGACAAGGCTTCCATTCAGTACATTATCGACGGCGACCAGTCGATGACCGTATTCAAGGACGTGCGTACGCTCGTCAACGACGCCATGGGCATGGCGGTCTCGATTCTCGACGGCAAGGAGCCGGAGACAACAGGCTCCTACCCGAACGGCATGATCGATGTGCCGGCGAAACAGACCGACGTCATCGTCGTCGAGCAATCCAACGTGAAAGAGAAGCTGATCGATTCGGGCTACTATGAAGCGAGCGAGTTCACGGGACTGTAAACCTGTCGCATAAGCCGGGCGGAATGACGACGGATTCTCCGTTGCATTCCGCCTTTACAGGAGTTGCACGGTTAAGGAGAGCATGACGATGAGCGACTACATTTTGGAGATGAACGGAATTTCCAAGGAGTTTACGGGCGTGAAGGCGCTCGCCGACGTCAATTTCAAGGTGGAGCGCGGCGAGATTCACTGTCTGATCGGGGAGAACGGCGCGGGGAAGTCCACGCTGATGAAGGTGTTGAGCGGCGTCTATCCGCACGGTACGTACAAGGGCGACATCGTGTTCGAAGGGAACGTGCAGCAGTTTCACAAAATCAGCGACAGCGTCAAAGCCGGCATCGCCATCATTTATCAGGAGCTGGCGCTGTTTCCCGATCTGACCGTGTACGAGAACATCTATGCGGGCAACGAGGTGAGCCGCGGCGGCATCGTCGACTGGAACCGCACGATCGTGCAGGCGAAGCAGATGCTGCGGAAGGTGAAGCTGAATCTGAATCCGGAGACGCCGATCAAGGATCTGGGCGTCGGCAAGCAGCAGCTGGTGGAGATCGCCAAGGCGCTCAGCAAAAATGTGAAGCTGTTGATTCTGGACGAACCGACGGCGGCGCTGAACGAGAACGACAGCGAGAATTTGCTGGAGCTGCTGCGAGAGCTGAAGGACCAGGGCATTACGTGCATTATGATTTCGCACAAGCTGAAGGAAGTCATCTCCATCGCGGACAAAGCGACCGTGCTTCGCGACGGCAAGACGATCTGCACGCTTGACGCCTCGAAGGGCGAGCTCGTGGAGAACGTCATTATCAAGAGCATGGTCGGACGCGAGATCGACGATATTTATCCGAAGCGGTTAAGGCGCAAGTTCGGAGATCGCATTCTCGAGGTTCGCGACTGGTCGGCCTACGATCCGCAATTGGGAAGGCAGGTCGTGAAGAAAGTCGACTTGCACGTCAAACAAGGGGAAATCGTCGGCATCGCCGGTTTGATGGGATCGGGAAGAACCGAGCTCGCGCGAAGCCTGTTCGGCAATCCGAAAGCTTATCGCTTAAGCGGCGAAATGCTGCTCCGAGGCGTTCCGGTCGAGCTGCGGCACACGAGCGACGCGATTCGCGCGGGGATCGCGTACGTGACCGAAGACCGGAAGGGGGACGGATTGTTTCTCATCCAGGATATCAAGAGCAACCTGTCGGCCGCGAACCTGCGGGATATCGCTTCGCGCGGCGTCATTAACGACAACGAGGAGATTCGCGTCGCGAACCGGTACAAGGATTCGTTAAACGTCAAAGCTCCGTCCATAGAGCAGATCGTCGGCAACCTGAGCGGGGGGAACCAGCAGAAGGTAAGCCTGGGCAAGTGGCTGTTCGTCGGGCCCAAGCTGATGATTCTGGACGAGCCCACGCGCGGGATCGACGTCGGAGCCAAGTTCGAAATCTACACGATCATGAACAAGCTGATCGAGGAGGGCATGAGCATCATCATGATCTCGTCCGAGCTTGGCGAGGTGCTGGGCATGAGCGACCGCGTCTACGTGATGGCCGAAGGGCGAATAGCGGGAGAGCTGCCGATCGAAGAGGCGGATCAGGAGAAAATCATGCAGCTCGCGACGCAATAGGCAATGGGAGGACCACCTATGAATTTGTTCAAGGAAACGAAAACGCTCGTCAAGGTGAACATCCGCGAGTACGGGATGTACATCGCCCTGTTCGTGATCATGCTCGTATTTACGGTCATGACGGACGGTCTGTTCATTTCCTCGCGCAACATCAGCAATTTGCTGGACGCGACGGGTTATATCGCCGTGCTGGCCGTCGGGATGACGCTGGTTATCGTCATTCGCCATATCGACTTGTCCGTCGGTTTCGCGGCCGGTTTCATGGGCGCGATCGCGGCTCTTTTGATTACGCAGGCAGGCATTCCGGTCGTATTGACGATTCCGATCATTCTCGTGCTCGGCATCGTCGTCGGACTGTTCAACGGCGTGCTTGTCGCCTCGATCGGCATCCCGTCGTTCGTCGCATCCCTGGCGGGCATGCTGATTTTTCGGGGCGCGCTGCTGCGGGTAACGGAGAAGACGGGCACGATCAACATTAAGAACGAGCAGTTCAACGCGATCGGCAACGGTTATATCCCGGAGCTGGCCAACGTCGGAGGCCTGAATCTGCTTTCGCTCCTGCTGGGCGCATTGTTCATTGTGCTCTATATCGCAGCCGAAATCTCGAAACGCAGAAACAAGCTTAAGTACGAGCTCGAGGTCGTATCCGGGCAAATGTTCGCGCTGAAGCTTGCGTTCGTCTCGGCCATTATCGCTTATGTGACGTGGATTATCGCCGGCTACAACGGTTTTTCCTGGACGGTCATCATCATGCTGATCGTAGTCGTCATCTACCATTTCCTGACGACCAAAACCGTGCTGGGCAGAAACATTTACGCGGTCGGCAGCAATCCCGAAGCGGCCCATCTAAGCGGAATCAACGTCAAAAAAATCACCTATATCGTATTTTGCTCGATGGGACTGCTCTCGGCGCTTTCCGGCATTCTGTATACATCCCGGCTGCAATCGGCGACGACGACCGCCGGCACGCTGTTCGAGCTGGACGCGATCGCGGCCGCCTACGTCGGCGGCGTATCCGCGGCGGGCGGAGTCGGCAAGGTGACGGGATCGATTATCGGCGCGATCGTCATGGCGTCGTTGTCCAGCGGCATGAATCTGCTCGGCGTCGGCATCTCCTATCAGTACATGATTCGCGGAGGCGTTCTGGCCGCCGCCGTTATTTTCGACGTAATGACGCGGAAGCAGAGAAGCTGATCTCCCACAGCGGGAGGGGGACTTCGCGGTTTCTCAGACACAAGTCCCGCTCTTCCGGCACGGCCGGGAATCCCGGTCATCCGGTGCGAAGCGGCAACAAACAGACCCGATACGGAAACTGGCGGCAGGGAGATCCCTTGCGCGCCTTTTTCTTCGTTTGGACGGGTTTTCGGTTAAGCCAGCCGTTAAGTCCCGGCCGGAAAGACGGAAAACATGATACACTAGGAAGCACAGAAGGAAGCGACGGTAGAAAAAAGAAAAGCCAATTACAGACCGTCGCCGCCGGTACGGATGCAGCTTCGACGGCCGGCGCTGCGGAGCGGACTTCGGGCAGGAGGGGGAGCGGGAATGGATCAGCAAAAGCATCGGACCGACTTTGCCGGAGAGACGGTCTACCAGCTGCGAAGCTGGACGGAAATCGACTGCGCGGGCGAAGCCGGCTGGGAGCTCGAGTGCAAACCGGGCGAACGGGCGCTGCTCGTCGTCAAGGAAGGAGGGGGGCGGCTGCGGATCGACGGCGACGATTGCCAGCTGGGCCGCAGCGGCATCGGGCCGATCGCCTGCCGCCGATTGGCGCTGAAGCCGGACAACGGGGGCAGGCTGCGGGGCTTCTGTTTGACGTTGGCCGAGCTCGACGTCCGGGGCGCGGTCCATACGCTCGTCGAAGAGGTTCCGCGTCGTCCCGGACCGTGGTCTGGCACGCTGTACGAGCGTATGCGGCCGCTGCTGGACGAACTGGCCGCCGTCTGCCGCGGTCCGCTTCCGTTCCGCGGCGGCGCCGCCGCGTTAAGAAGAGGACGGCTGCTGTATGCGCTGCTGGAGGAATTGGCCGCGGCTTCCTCGCAGCGGGAAGAAGCCGGGTCAAGCGATCCGATCGGGGACACGATCGCTTATATGGAACGGAACTATCGGGAGGATATTCCCCGGGAACGCCTTGCCCGGCTGGCCGGGCTGAGCCCGTGGCATTATTCGGCGAGGTTCAAGCAGTCGACCGGCCTGTCGCCGATTGCGTATCTCAACGGGATTCGCATCCGTAAAGCCCGGGAACTGCTGCTGCGGCCACACGCCGGCCTGAAGGAGATCGCGCTGGAGACCGGATACCGGGACGAATTTTATTTCAGCCGCAAGTTCAAGACGACGGTCGGCGTATCGCCGACGGTTTACGTGCGGAAGACGCCGGAGCGGCTCGCCAACCTGTGCTTTCCGTACGACGGCAGCATGATGGCGCTGCAGCTGACGCCCTGCGTCTCGATTGTCGACGAGGGAGCGCCGCACCGCCGCGACTATTTCAGCCGGATTCCGTACCCGCTGACCGGACAGCTGCTGTCCGAGAGGAACATGGGGCAGCTGGAGCGGGCGCGTCCGTATTTGATCATCTGCGGCGACGATCAGGAATACAACCGCGAGCGGCTTGCCCGGATCGCGCCGACGCTGGTTCTGTCGTGGACCGGCATGGGCTGGCGCGAGCATCTTCAGCAGATCGGCGAAGCGACCGGACGGGAGAAGGAGGCCGAGCGGTGGCTGGACGCCTACGACGAGAACGCGGCGGAGGCGAGACTGAACGTCCGACGAACGGCCGGCAACGCCTCCTGCCTTGCCGTAGCGCTGTGCGAGGACAAGCTGATCGCTTATCGGAGCCGCAATATGGGGGAGCTGCTGTACCGGGATTTGCAGATGGCGCAGCCGTTCGAGGCGGGCAGTCCGACGTTCATTAAACGGCGGATCGACCTGGAGCAGCTGCTGGCTTGGAACGCGGACGTGCTGCTGCTTCACGTCTACGGAGATTCCAGGTCGGAGAGCTGGGTCGCGCGGCTGGAGCGGGACGAGCGCTGGCAGGCGCTGAAGGCGGTGCGCGAGCGCCGTGTGTTCCGCATTGACGGGGCGATATGGCGGGAGTATTCGGCCTATTCCCAGCAATATATGCTGCAGCAGGCGCAGCGCATGCTGGCGCGCATCTGAACGCCCCGCAGCTTGCCCGGTCTCCGTCCGCTTCCAGATTTGCCTGGAATGCGGCCGCACAAAATGACGGTTCCGTCCCACAGATATCCATGGTCGCGGGAAGCGGACGTTTGCTATAATCCTGATGAGAATGAGAATTGTTATCATCAGGAGGTCGCACATGAAATCATCGTTTTACAAGCACGGTTATGCCGCATTGTCGCTCGTTCTGCTCGCTCTGATCGTTGTCGCATGCGGAGGCGGCGAGGGAGATACGGCGCAGCCGTCCTCGGCCGCACGGCCGGAATCCGCATCCGCTTCTCCGTCCGCTTCGCCCTCGCAGAGCGCCGGAACGCCGGAGACGGAGTGCCGGGAAATCAGCCATCCGCAAGGGACGGCCTGCGTGCCGCTCCATCCGGAGAAGACGCTTGTACTGTTCTCGGAATACGCCGACTATATGCTGGCGATCGGCGAGACGCCGTACGCCGTATTGGTTACGCCGCAGTACAATAACGAGCTGCTGCCGTATTTGCGGGACAGGCTGCCGGACGTCAAGCTGCTGGAGGGCGGGACGGAAGGGCTTAGCCTGGAGGCCATATTGGCGCTGCAGCCCGATCTGATTTTGGCGGACGGGGGGACCGCGGAGAAGGAATACGGATCGCTGTCGAAAATCGCTCCGACCGTCGTGCTCGGCGACGCGCCGGAAAATCCCCTCGAGCGGTGGAAGACCGACTTGCAGAAGGTGGCGGAGACGTTCGGCAAGCCGGAGGCGGCGACGCAGGCTTTGGAGGAGCTGCGGCAGAGCGTTGCCGAAGCCAAGGAGCAAATCGCGCAGCTGTCCGACAAGCGTATCGCCTTCATCCGCGTTCGCGAGAAGGAGCTGCAGCTGTACGGCACGGAAGGCCACCCGCTGAATACGCTGCTTTACGGCGAGCTGGGCTTGCAGCCGTCCTCGTTGACGCAGCCGGGACGCGTCGACTTGTCCCAGGAGCTGATTCCGGAGCTGGACGCCGATTACTTGTTTCTGCAGACCGACGGCAAGGAAGGGGACGACTACCTGGCCGAGCTGTCCGGCGGCAAGCTGTGGCAGAGCGTTCCGGCGGTTCGGGAGAACCGGACGTTCAAGACGGATTATTGGCTGTATTTGAGCTGGGGCGTGCTGGGCCAGAAGGAGATCGTCCGCGAGCTGCTGCAGGATCTGGAGGTTTCGTAGATGACGGCAGGGGACGGGCAAGCGGAGCCGATGTGGCTGACTTACCTGAGGGAACGGTATGCCGTCGCCGTCGAGCAGGCGGAGCGTTACCCGTATACCGCCGCCGGGCTGCTTCGGGCCGATTCGGCGGACGCCGTCTTGAAGCTTCATGCCGCCCAGCTCGGTCAGCCGGCGGATCGGGTCGTCGGCATGCTGTTCGCCAAGCGTTACTCGGTGCTGATCATGGGCGTGCTGTCCGCGCTGTCGCTGTTCGACCGGATGCCGGAGCTTCGGCCGGACAAGGTGCGTTTTCGCGTCACGCACGAAGCCGAGATGGAGTACATGCTGGAAGAGGCGGACTTGGCCGCCGAAGATTTGCCGGCCGCGGGAGAGGAACGGGCGAGACGCGCCCAGCGGCACAGGGAGCGGCTGCTTGCGGAGCATATCGGCCCCGTCTTCGCGGCGGTGGCCGGCAGGACCGGAATTCGTCCCGGCCCGATGTGGTCGCTGCTGTCGACCAACATTCGGAATATGTACGAAAGGCTACTGCACGATGCTTCGCTGCCGCTGTCGCGGGAGCGAAAGGGAATCGTCGAAGCGGATCGCGCGGCGCTGCTGGATCGCAGCCTGCGCGTCGTGCCCGGCTTCGATCGCAACCCGCTGGCCGTCAGGCAGCGGACGTTCAGCCATCCGGCTTACGAAGGTCCGCCGATATTCGTGCGCAGCGCCTGCTGCCTCGCGTATCATTTGACGGAGAACGGCCAATCCCACGGCTATTGCGCCACCTGTCCGAAGGCGACGCCGGAGGAGCGGCTTGCCAAGCTCGTCTGACCCGTCCGATCGCGGAACGAATAGGGGCTGTTCCCTGAACGTACTCAGGGAACAGCCCCGTTTGTCCTTACTAAGACTGCGGAACCAGATCGCAGGCTTCCGCAGGCATCCAGTGCTCGTCCTGGCCTTCCCACTTCACGTTGCAGCCGAGCGGATTCGTCAGCGGAACGGAGACGGCTTGACCCGCGGTATGCTGAGCCAGAGCGTTATCGAGATCGTTGACGGTCATTTTGTCGATTTCGCGAGGATTGTCGACGCCTCTGCCCGAATAGACCAGCTTCCGGTCCCGGTCGAACACATAGAAATGAGGCGTGCGCAGCGCGCCGTAAGCCCTGGCGACGCTTTGGCTTTTATCGCGCACATAAACCCAAGGGAACTTCTTCTCGTTCATCCGTTCGACCATATGCTCGAAGGAATCGTCAGGCTTCGTCAATTCGCTGTTGGAATTGATGCCGACGAACGCGACGCCCCGGTCGCGATACTTGAGCGCCGTTTCCCGCGTCACTTCCTCGGAGCCGACGACGAAGGGACAATGATTGCAAGTGAAAAACACGACAAGCGTCGAAGCGTCGGAGAAATCCCGCAGCGAATACGTCTTTCCGTCCGTTGCCGGCAGCGAGAAGTCCGGCGCTTGCTCTCCCAATTGCAAAGTAAAGGCCATACGTTTCCCTCCCCAATGGATGTGTACACCTGGATTGTACAGAAAATTCCTTTGCCGCGCAACCGCCTAAAGACACATAAATCGCCCGCACAAGTCGGATATTGTCTTTCTGAAATAGATAGTATTATTTTACATAAAGTCATAATTATGTCCATTCTTTATGCTTTGCCGTCTTTCCTATAATGGACGTAGGCGCTGCGCGGACAAGCGATGCAGCGTACTTCCTACCGGCAAAGGAGAGGAATCGTGTGGTTGAAAAGCAGTCCGTAAGCAGTCGGAGCGCAGTCGTCGCAGGAACGCTATTGATGGTCCTGATCGCCGCGCTCTTTTTCGGCAAGGAGGCGCGGGCCGCCGATAACGGGCTGGCGGAGAAGCCGCTGATGGGATGGAGCAGCTACAGTCTGCAGGTGTACAACGAGGACGGGATCAATTGGGTGACCGCGGCGCGGGTAAAGGCGCAGTCGGATGCGATGGCGGCTTATTTGCAGGACTACGGGTACGAATACATCAATATCGACGCGGGATGGGACGGCGGCATCGACGGCTACGGACGGCCCGTTCCCAAAAGCGCGCTCTATCCCGACGGCATCCAGGACGTGATCGATTACGTGCATGACAACGGGCAGAAAATCGGCCTGTACACGATTCCCGGACTGCCGAAGGCGGCTTACGACAACGACACGCCGATTCTCGGCACGTCCTGCACGGCCCGGGACATCGTCGTTCTGCCGCTCCGGTCGGCCGATTACTGGGATATCAATTACAAGATCGATTTTGCCAACCCGTGCGCGCAGAGCTATATCGATTCGATCGCCGATCTGTTCGGAGATTGGGGGATCGATTTCCTGAAATTCGACAGCGTTACGCCGGGATCGGGACATTACGACACGTCGATCGACGCCCGGGGCGACGTCGCGGCATGGGCGCAGGCGCTGGCGCCGCACAACATCTGGTTTACGCTGTCCTGGGCGGTCGACTACAACTATGCCGCTTATTGGCGGGAGCATGCCAACGCCTGGCGCGTGCAATGGGACGTGGAATGCTACTGCGGGCCTTACACGCAGCTGACCAAGTGGGAAAATATCGCCCGCCTGTTTCCCGACGCCGACAAATGGTGGCGAGAGGCGCGGCCGGGCGGCTGGAACGACTTCGATTCGCTTAACGTCGGAAACGGTTCGATGGACGGACTAACCCCTGACGAGCGAAGGACGGCGATGGGCCTGTGGGCGATGTCGTCGGCGCAGCTCTATATCGGCAACGACATGACCAATCTGGACGGCTTTGGCCTCGAGCTGCTGACCAACGAAGAGGTGATCGCGGTCAATCAGGCGGGCCGTCCCGCGCATCCGGTGTCGACGGCGACGGACCGGCAGGTCTGGTACGCCAACAACGGCGACGGCAGCTATACGGTCGGCCTGTTCAACCTGGGCGGCTCCAGCGCGACTGTAACCGTCGACTGGAGCGACATCGGCCTCTCCGGCGGGGCGACCGTCCGCGATCTGTGGAGCCGTACCGATCTAGGCACGTTTAATACCGGATTCAGCTCGATTAATCTGCCTTCGCACGGGTCCCGGCTGCTGCGCGTCGTCTCCCTGGGCGGCTATAACAGCGTCAATGACGACGATACCGGCATCGCCTATACCGGCGACTGGCGGCGCAATACGAACCGGGGATTCGGCGATTATAAGGACGACGTTCATTTTACCCAGAACAACGGGGATTACGTCGAGTTCTCGTTTACGGGGACGGGCGTGAACCTGATTACCGAGCGGAGCACCGGACAGGGCGAGATGGACATCTACGTCGACGGCGCGTACAAGACGACGGTGAACGCCTACGCGTCATCGATGCAGGCCCAGCAGCAGCTGTACGGCATTACCGGACTGCCGCACGGTCCGCATACGATCAAGGCGGTCAAGAAAAACGGCACGTACATGATTATCGATCGGTTCAATTACAGCGTCGCTTCCCCTGTCCGCGTCAACAATACGCATCCCGACATCGCGTACGGCGGGACGTGGTCGCTCAATTCCGGCCGGGGCTTCGGCGACTACATGGACGACGTGCATTTTACCGAGACGAATGACGACTATTTTACGTACGCGTTTAACGGAACCGGCATCGAGTTGATTACGGAGAAGAGCACCGGCCAGGGGCAGATGGACATCTATATCGACAACGTGCTTCAGACGACGGTCGACGCCTATCATTCCAGCATGCTGGCGCAGCAGACGCTGTACCGGATCGACGGGCTTGCGGCCGGCGCGCATACGCTGAAGGCGGTCAAGAAAAGCGGCGCGTACATGATCCTAGACAGGCTGAACGTGCTGAATAATCAGCTGGTGTACAACAATACGGACCCGGGGATCGTCTATTCGGGAGGCTGGTCGCTTAATTCGAACCGCGGGTACGGCGACTACAATGACGACGTGCATTTCTCGGAGGCGAACGATACGCAGTTCGAGTTCACGTTCGTCGGAACGGGAATCGACGTCGTCATGGAGAGAAGCACGGGGCAGGGCAACGTCGATTTCTATATCGACAACGTCTTCCGCCAAACCGTCGATACGTACAACGGGACGATGCAGACTCAGGTTCCGGCGTTCAGCGTCTCGGGGCTGTCGTCCGGCGCGCATACGGTCAAAGGCGTGAAGAAATCCGGCACTTACATGATTCTTGACGCGCTTAGGGTGACGCCCTGACGGTTTTATCGAGCTGCAAAAAGAGAGGCATGGAGCGCCTTGACGGGAGCTTCATGCCTCTCTCTTGTGCCGGCCGATGCAAGCAAAAAAAGGGCCGCAAGGGGGGCGCCGCGGGACTAACGGGCGGGAGGGACGGCTGCGGACGCTTCGTCGCAAACGTTGTGCCGATCCTGCTCTTTAACGTACTCTTCGTGCTGCGCCGTGAAATGCGAGATTTTATGGGACACCTTCTCCAGATGCTTGCCCATTTCCCGAATTTGCGCTTCGACGTTTTTCTTGTGCTCGACCAGCATGTCGCAGCGCTCCTTGAGCGTTTCTTTGCCTTGCGCGCTCAGGTCGACGAAGCTTTTGATCTGCTTGATGGACATGCCGGTGTTTTTAAGACAGCGGATCAGGCCGAGCCATTCCAGATCGTCCTCGGAGTAGTGGCGGATGCCGCCCTTTTTCCTGCTGACCGGGGACAGCAAGCCTTCCTTCTCGTAATAACGCAGCACGTGCGCGTCCAGCTTCGTTTTTTCCGCCACCTGCTTGATCGTGTACCCCATGCTCGTTCCCTCCCGAAAATTTTCACTCTTCCTATTGACTTAAAGTTAACGTTAAGGTTTATCATACGCAATATATCCAATGTTGTAGAAGCTGTCAATTTTTACTCGGGAGGTAGAAGGATGAAAGCTTTAACGGATAGCTACGAGCTGGCGGGCGGCGTCCAGATTCCCTGCATCGGCTTCGGCACATGGCAGGTGCAGAACGGGGATATCGCGACTTCGTCGGTGAAGGCGGCCTTGGAGGCCGGATATCGCCATATCGACACCGCCGCGGGATACGGCAACGAGGAAAGCGTCGGCATCGCCGTCAAGGAAAGCGGCGTCGCGCGCAGCGATATTTTCGTCACCAGCAAGCTGCAAAACGATATGCACGGGTACGACAATACCTTAAAAGCCTTCGAACAGACGATGAAAAACCTGGATATGGACTATTTGGACCTGTATCTGATCCACTGGCCCAACCCGGCCAAGTTCCGGGACCGGTGGCAGGAGACGAACGCGGGTTCCTGGAAAGCCTTCGAAGAGCTGCACAAGGCCGGGCGCATCCGTGCGATCGGGGTCAGCAATTTCCATCCCCATCATCTCGAAGCGCTGCTGGAGACGGCGACCGTCACGCCGATGGTCAACCAGATTCGCCTGTGTCCCGGAGACACGCAGGACGAAGTCGTGGATTACTGCCGCGAACGCTCCATTCTGCTGGAGGCATACAGCCCGCTCGGCGTGGGCAAAATCTTCGAGGTGCCCGAAATGAAGGCGCTTGCCGAGAAGTACGGCAAGTCCATCGCGCAGATTTGCGTACGCTGGAGCCTGCAGCGCGGATATTTGCCCTTGCCCAAGTCGGTGACGCCCGAGCGCATTCGCGAGAACGCCGACGTCTTCGATTTCGAGCTTGCTCCGCAGGACGTGCAGCTTATTGCCGACTTGAAGGGCTGCTGCGGCTATGCCGCCAACCCCGATACGATCACCTGGTAAAAAAGAAAGCGAAGAACCAAGGAGGAATACGCAAGATGAAAACGATACAACTGGGAACAACGGATTTGCAGGTGCCGGCCGTCGCCGTCGGCTGCATGCGCATCAACGGATTGGACAAGCCGGAGGCGGAACGCTTCGTCCGCACTTCGCTGGAGCTGGGAGCCAACTTCTTCGATCACGCGGACATTTACGGGGGCGGCAAGTGCGAGGAAATCTTCGCGGACGCGGTCCAGATGAATCCGTCCGTGCGCGAGCAGATGTTCCTGCAGTCCAAATGCGGCATTCGCAAAGGCTCTTTCGACTTCTCCAAGGAGCATATCCTGTCTTCGGTGGACGGCATTCTGAAGCGTCTGAGAACCGATTACCTGGACGTGCTGCTGCTGCACCGGCCCGACGCGCTGGTGGAGCCGGAGGAGGTCGCCGAGGCGTTCGACCAGCTTCATAGCAGCGGCAAGGTGCGCCACTTTGGCGTATCCAACCAAAATCCGATGCAGATCCAGCTGCTGAAGAAGTTCGTCAAGCAGCCGCTTGTGGCCAACCAATTGCAGCTGAGCATCACGAACGCCAACATGATCTCGCAAGGGTTCCATGTCAACATGCTGGACGATCCCGCGGTGAATCGCGACGGCAGCATATTGGATTTCTGCCGCTTGAACGACATTACGATCCAGCCGTGGTCTCCCTTCCAATACGGATTTTTCGAAGGCGTGTTCCTCGACAACGAGAAGTTCCCGAAGCTGAACGCCAAAATCGACGAAATCGCCGCCAAATACGAGACGAGCAATACGACGATCGCGATGGCGTGGCTGCTCCGTCACCCGGCCAACATGCAGCCGGTAACCGGAACGATGAACGTGGAGCGTCTGAAGGATTGCGTCAAAGCCGTCGACATTCGCCTCACGCGCGCGGAATGGTATGAAATCTATCTGTCCGCCGGGAACATCTTGCCGTAAGTCCGAACCCGCGGAAAAAAACGGGCTTGGATTCGATTCAGTCAATGCGTGTTAACGAAACTTTAATCGATATTGAAGGAGGAGTTATCGCATGAAGTATACGAATTTGGGCAGAACCGGAATGAAGGTCAGCCGTCTGTGTCTGGGCACGATGAATTTCGGTCCGCGCACCGACGAGAAGGAATCGTTCGCCATTATGGACCGGGCGCTGGAGGCCGGCGTCAACTTCTTCGACACCGCCAACGTATACGGCCGCGGCGGCGACGCCGGCCACAGCGGCTGGACCGAGGAAATTATGGGCCGTTGGTTCGCGCAAGGCGGCGGACGCCGCGAGAAGGTCGTGCTGGCGACCAAGGTTTACGGCGATATGAGCGACGAGACGGACGGACCGAACGGTCCGCGCGGCCTCTCCTCGTACAAAATCCGCAGACATATCGAAGGCTCGCTGAGACGTCTGCAGACCGATCGCATCGAGCTGTACCAGATGCACCACATCGAGCGCAACGCTCCGTGGGAGGAAATCTGGGGTGCGTTCGAGGCGCTGGTCAATCAGGGCAAGGCGTATTACATCGGCTCCAGCAACTTCGGCGCGCGGCATCTCGCCTACGCGCAGGCGGCGGCCGAGAAGCGCAACTTCCTGGGCCTCGTGTCCGAGCAGCACAAGTACCATCTGCTGTGCCGGCTGCCGGAGCTCGAGGTGCTGCCGGCGGCGCAGGAGATGGGCCTGGGCGTCATCCCTTGGAGCCCGCTCGGCGGCGGCATGCTCAGCGGCAACGTGCTTAAGCCGGCCGCGGGCGGCGAAAGATCCGGACAAGCGGCGGCGAATTTGACCGCGGCCCAGCGCGCGCAGCTGGAGGCTTATGCCAAGCTGTGCGCCGAGCTCGGCGAGAGCGAGTCGAACGTCGCGCTGGCCTGGCTGCTGGCCAATCCGGCAGTGACGGCTCCAATTATCGGACCTCGGACGCTGGCTCAGTTCGAGGATACGCTGAGAGCCGTCGAGATCGACCTGTCGGACGAGGTGCTGGCCAAGCTCGACGAGATTTTCCCCGGACCGGGCGGCCAGGCTCCCGAAGCTTACGCCTGGTAAGAAGCCGGCTTTGCGGTCAAGGGAATTGGAGAAAACCATGAAAAATCGTTGAATTGTCCAAACTTCGGGCGTCCCGCTGCGGCGGGACGCTTTTTGTCGTTCCCGAAAGACGATAAATATGTCCAAAAAGTCAGAACAAGTTGCATTCAGAACGGTTTTAAGCGGAGCTATACTGAAGAGGTATCGCGCAGAAAGGAGTTTCCCGCATGGCTTCGCGCAACTTGATCTCTTCCCCCGGCCGCCGCAAAATCGGCCGCGACGGATGGCTGCTTTTTCTTCTCTCGCTTCCGTTCGTCGTCTGCATGCTCGCGTTCAATTATTTTCCCGTGTACGGCTGGGTGTACGCCTTTTTCGAGTACAAGCCCGGCATCCCGCTGGCAGCGGCCCCGTTCGCGGGCCTGGCGCATTTCCGGGAGCTGTTCGACTCGCCGGACCTGCTTAACGCGCTGATCAACACGCTTGCGATGAACTTCCTCAACATTGCGCTGTCTCCGCTTGCCGTCGTATTTGCGATCATGCTGAACGAGGTGCGCGCGGCCCGCTTCAAGAAGTTCGTGCAGACGTTCTCGACGCTGCCGAATTTTATCAGCTGGGTGCTTGTCTTCTCCCTGGCCTTCGCCTTTTTCTCCAACGAGGGCATGATCAATACGCTGTTAAGGGCGCTCGGCGCGAATGCGACCGTCGAACCGCTCGGCAACGCAAGCATCGTATGGTATTTTCAAGCGGGCATCACGCTCTGGAAAGGGCTCGGCTGGAGCGCGATCATTTATATCGCCGCGATCGCCGGGATCGACGGAGAGCTGTACGACGCGGCCAAGGTGGACGGAGCGGGCCGGTTCCGGGCAATCCGGCACATTACCGTTCCCGGTCTTATGCCGACGTTCCTCGTCCTGCTGCTGCTGAACATCAGCAATATGCTGTCCAGCTCCTTCGATCAATACTTCGTTTTTTACAATCCGTTGGTCGCGGACAAGATCGAGGTTCTCGATTATTACGTGTACCGGGCGGGCATCAAGGTGGGCGATTATCCTTTCGCCACCGCGGTCGGCATGTTCAAGACGCTCGTCAGCGTCGTTCTCCTGTTCTCGGTGAACGCCGTCGCCAAAAAAGTCAGAGGGCAAACGATGATCTAACGAGAAAGGAGGGCAACGACTTTGCAGCGTTACGGAAATCGGCTGTTCGACGGGCTCAACTACTTGCTGCTGTCCCTGTTCGTTCTGCTGTGCATTTATCCGTTTTATTACGTGTTTATTTATTCGATCAGCGATCCGATGAAGGTCGTTCAGGGCGTATATTTTCTGCCGGCGGGCTTTGAGCTGGAAACCTATCGCAGCATTCTGTCGCTGCCTTATATCGCCAATTCGTTTTTCGTTTCCGCCGCCCGCACGGTCGTCGGGACCGCGCTTACGATCTGCTGCTGCAGCTTCTTCGCCTATTTGCTGACCAAGGAGCGGATGCTGCTGCGCAAGACGGTGTACCGTCTGCTCGTCGTCACGCTCTATATCAACGCGGGGCTGATTCCCTGGTACATTACGATGAAGATGCTGAATCTGGACAACAGCTTTTGGCTTTACGTGCTGCCTACCGCGGTTTCCGGTTTTTTCGTCATCCTGATCAAAACCTACATCGAGCAGCTGCCGGCGGCATTGGAGGAATCGGCGATGATCGACGGGGCGGGGTATTTCACGCTGTTCGCCCGGATCGTCTTTCCGCTCAGCAAGCCAATCGTCGCCACGATCGCCGTCTTCGCTTCCGTGGGGCAGTGGAATACGTGGATCGACAATTATTTTCTGGTGCACGATCCGGGCCTGAAGACGCTGCAGCTGACTTTGTACGAATTCCTTAATTCGGCCAACGCCTTTACGGGCATGGACGCCGCCAGCATTACCCGCAACGCGAGAAGTATGGTTTTGACGCCGGAGAGCATCAAGATGAGCACCACGATGATCGTTACGTTTCCGATTCTTGTCGTCTATCCGGTCATGCAGAGATACTTCGTCAAGGGAATCATGCTCGGAGCGATCAAGGGCTGATTCCGGCCGGGAGCGACGATATACCGTCCGCGTTCGCGGCTGTATATAGATAGACATTACTCGAGGAGGGTTTCGATTTCATGAAAAAAACCTATTTGGCCGTTCTGGCTGCCATCGTCCTGCTGACGACCGCGATAACGGCATGCTCCGGCGGCGGGAACGAGCCTGCCGGGTCGCCGAGCTCTTCCGCGGCGGCAACCTCGTCGGAGGGCGGGGCGGCGAAGCCGATCAAGCTGACGATCAGCACGGACCAGGCGTTCGGAGGAACGCCCGGCGCCCAGAGCAACCCGGTCGCCGACGCCATTCGCGACAAGACCGGCGTCACGATGGATATTATCAGCAGCGATCCCGACAAAATCAAGGTCATGCTGGCGGGCGGCGACCTGCCGGATATTATGATTTTGCCGCCGGAGCAGGGCCGAATCGCGTTCGACGGCAAGCTCGCGATGCCGCTTAACGACCTGCTCGCCAAGGCGCCCAATATTTCCAAGCACAAGACCGCGTTGGAGGTCATCAACGCGCGTCTGGACAACCAGGACGGCAATTATTATTTTCTTCCGATCGAGATTACCCCGGACGCGAAGCCGTACAAAAACTATTCGCCGTGGATCGGCTGGTACACCCGCTGGGACTACTACAAGGAGGAAGGCTATCCGGAGCTCCAATCGTACGACGACATGATTCCGATGCTCGCCTCCCAGCTGAAGAAGCACCCGACGACCGAGGAGGGCAAGAAGGTGTACGGCTTGTCCGGATGGACGGATTGGGGGCTATGGTCGTATCACGTTCCGTTTATTTACGCCGAAGGCTGGACGGAAAGCACGAAAAACACGGCGACCAATCCCGACGGCGAGTACGTGCATCGTTATGCCGCCGACGGTCCGCTCTGGCGCGGGGTCCAGTTTTACAATAAAGCGTTTCGGGCCGGCATCCTGGACACGGAGGCGTTCACGCAGAAGTACAGCGACTATCAGGCCAAGCTGAAGGCGGGCCAGCTGCTGACGATTCATATGGGTTGGGAGCTGGACGGGGCCAACGCCTATTTCAAAGCCAAAGGCCAGGAGGACAAAGGCTTCGTCGCCCAGGTCGTCGAGGGAGCCGTGTCCCAGGCTTACAGCCTGCAATCGATCGTCGGATTAAACGATCCCTGGATCATCATTACGAAGGACTGCAAGGAACCCGAACGGGCGATCGAATTTCTGGACTATCTCTATTCCGAAGAGGGAGCGCGGCTGATGCTGAACGGGCTTCAGGACGAGCATTGGGCTATCGAGAACGGCAAGGCCGAGCTGCTGGACGACACGATCAAGGCGATCAACGAAGACAAGGATTTTGCTTCCCGGACGGGCATCGGCCTCTACGGCAAGCTGAGAGGGCTCGGAGGAAGTCTGGTCGACGCCAACGGCTCCTATCTCGATCTTCGCTTGACGGACAAGTATTTCGAGACGAAGCTGAATCCGCTCGACAAGGAATACAGCGAATATTACGGCGGCTCTTATCCGGGCGACGCCTGGACCAAGCTGGTCGAGCAAGGAACAGTCAGAGGTCTCAGCAAGATGGATATTCCCGCGTTGTCGGCGCTGCAGTCCCAGGGCGACGATGAATTGGCCAAGGTGGAAAGCAACATCGAGCAAATTCTGATTCGGGAAATTCCGAAAGCGGTAATGACCGAATCCGACGAGGCGTTCCAGAAGGAGAAAGACCGGATTATGGAGCTGATCGATAAAGCCGGCTTCGCCGAAGTGGACGCGTTCTGGAGGAAGTCGTTCGAAGACGGTCTGGCCAAATACGAGCAGTTGATTTCGGGAACGAACTGATTCGCCGCCCCGATGCGGGCTGTCCCATAAGCAAAAAGGGCGTACCGAACGATGAACGATGGAATGATGTAAGTCGCATCTATCTCCTTCCGCTGCTATTCGATCCTGAAATTTCGAATGGGTAAACCCGTAAATGGGTCATTTCAGGAACGTATGAGGCAGTCTCCAGGAGATGGATGCTTCTTCTTTATCCTCGATCCTCTTGTACGCCCTGACTTAGGGGACAACTCCATCGGTATATGCGGCAGGCGGCGTTCCCGCATTCGGGCGGCCATGATATCATGTAGGAAAAGGGGATTTTCTTCCGCGCGGGGTGGCACATGTACAAGGTAATGATTGTGGAGGACGAAGTGATCGTTCGCATCGGTCTGAAAAATTCCATGGACTGGAGCAAATACGGGATGGAGGTCGTCGCGGACGTCTCCAACGGGGCGGAGGCTTTGGCCGTCTACGAGCGGGACAGGCCGGATCTGATCGTCACCGATCTCAAGATGCCAATCATGGACGGCATGGAGCTGATCTCCGCCATCCGGAAGCAGGACCAGGATACCCGCATTCTCATCCTGAGCTGTCTGGAGGAGTTCGAATACGCGCGCAAGGCGGCCAATCTCAAAGTGTCCGGCTATATTTTGAAGCTGACGATGACGATCGGCGAAATGGAGGAGGTGCTCGCCTCCGTGCGCGAGGAGCTCAGGCAGCGAGGGCAGGTCTCCCCCGCGGCGCTGAATCGGAGGATGAATCTGGAGACGTTAAAGGAGAAGCTGATCAAGGATTATTTGTTTTACGGCGTCTACTCGGATTCCGAGCTCGATCAGCTGCTTAAGCATATGAATGCCTGGATCAAGCCGGACCGGATCATGATGGCGATCGTCGAGACCGGCCAGCACTTCCGGCTGCTCGAACGCTTTAACGACGAGCGGGGAGAGCTGATCCATTTTACCGTGCTGAACGTTCTGAACGAGATTCTGGCCAAGCATCGTCTGGGCGAGGCTTTTCACGATCGCGACAACCGCTACATGCTGCTTCTCTCCTTCGAGGACCCGCTGTCGGAGGAGGAGCTGCGCTTGAAGCTGAACGAGCTGCTGGACAACATCCGGAAAGCGATGAACACTTATTTTAACGTTCCCGTCTTCGGATACGTCAGTTCCCTGGGTCAGGGCTTCGCGTCGTGGAAGAAGATGTATCAGCAATGCAGCGAAGGCATGTCGGCCCGCTATTTCTCGGCTTCGTCGTTCGTATTCGCCTCCGACCGGGTCTACGCCCGCGAGGACGCCGGGTGGAAGGAAGCGGTAAAGGCCGCCTGCGCCAGGTGGGAAAGGCTCGGAGGAACCTGCCGCCGGGATCTGCAGAGAGAGGTCGAGCTTCGAATGGAGCGCCAGCCTCCGTATTCGGAGGCGGAGTGGAAGCGGCTGCTGGCCGGTCTCGCCGATTGGACCTGCCGTTATCTGGGGCTGCCGGAGGAACAAGATTCGCCGTCGAGCGGGGACAAGATTATGGGAAGTCCGACGATTCACGATTCCGTGCAAGTATGGGAGACCCATCTGGAGGAAACGGCCAAGCTGAGGGAAGCGGTCCGGTCCGTCAGCAAGGAAGTGGCCGACGCCGTTCAATACGTGCATCGCCGTTACGACCAGAACTTGTCGCTGCGGGATATTTCCGACTATGTCCGGCTTAGTCCCAACTATTTGAGCCTGCTGTTCAAGAAGGAGATGGGCATGAACCTGATCGAATACTTGACGGAATACCGCATCGACAAGGCCAAGGAGCTGCTGCGCAGCACCTCGCTTAAAACGTACGAGATCGCGGATAACGTCGGTGTGAAGGACAGCGCTTATTTCAGCAGGATTTTCAAAAAGACGACCGGCATGTCGCCGTTGGAGTTTCGGAAGAAAAAGGTGCTGGGCGGGAGAACGGACACGTATGAGGATGCTTAAAATTTTGACCGACCGCAATTTCAACCTGAAGCTGAAAACGCAGCTGATCGCCTCTTTTCTGGCGATGACGATTTTGATTGTAAGCGCTCTCTCCTTTGCGGTCTATCACAGCGTTCTGTCGATCTTGAAGGAGAAGTCCGAACAATCGGTAACCGGCCAGTTTCGCCAGTCGGAGTACAACATTTTAAGCTTCCGGGACCAGTTGGAGAAAATGATGGGATTGTTGGCCATCAACAACGACATCCAGAGCTTTGTCAGCCAGCCGGACTATCCGGACGAGGCTTCCCGGCTGAACGCCGCGCGGCAAATTATCAAAACGCTTGACGTCATCCTGAGCACCTATCCGTACGTCTATTCGATCTCGCTCTACAACCGCAACGGAGAAGCGGTGTCGGTCACGGTAAACAGCAGCTGGTACAGCAAGGACGCCAGCCGCTCAAGCCCGTTCTACGCCTCTGCTTTGTACGAGCGGATCAGCCGGAAGTCCAACGGTTTTCTATGGGACGGCCAAGCGGATTCCTCCTTGTTCGGGTTGGCGGAACGGGTCTATCCGAGCGACCGGCCGATTCCGTACATGACCGCGGTTCGCAATGTCAACGCCCTGGGCAGGGTCAATCTGTCGGCCGTGCTCGCCGTTAACGTCCGTCAGGAGGAGTTCGTCTCCATCTATAACAGCAGCGAAGGCCGGGAGGGGGCGGGCAGTCCGTATCTGATCGACGGAGACGGAATCCGCATTTCGGACGTCGATTCCCGGCTGATCGGGGAAGGCTCCCCGTTCCTGGACCGGCTGGACCAAGCCGGCTCCAACGGCAGCTTCATGCTGCCGATCGGCGGCCGCACCCAGCAGGTGACCTATTATCGGGTAGGGCAGACCGACTGGACGCTGATCAACGAAACTCCGGAAGCGGAATTCGTGCTGAATACGCTGAATCTGCGCAAATTGATCGGAATCGCGGTCGCGTTCAGCATTTTGTTCGCCTTGCTGCTGTCCGTTTACTGGATTTATCGCATTACGAGACCGTTTAACCATCTGGTGCACGCCATGCGCGAGATGGAGCACGGAAATTTGGGCATCGTGCTGGACGAGACGCCGAGCACGGAGCTGGGCATCATCGGCAGAAGATTCAACAAGATGTCGATGAGCATCGGAGAGCTTATCGAGCAGAACAGGACGATCGAGGAGGAGAAGCGGGCGCTGGAGCTGGAGGCCCTGCAATCCCAAATCAATCCCCACTTCCTGTACAACGCGCTGAACACGATCAAATGGGTGGCGATGGTGCGCAAGGAATTGAGCATCGTCGACAGCATCACAACGCTTGGCAACATGCTGCGCGCGATCTACAAGGACCGCTCGCCGTTCATTACGCTTCAGGACGAGGTAGAGTATGTCCACAACTATTTGAAAATCATGAACGCCCGGTACGGAGAAGGCGTGCGCGTATCTCTGACCGTTCCGGACGAGCTGAAAGCGTGCAAAATCATTCGTTTTATGCTCCAGCCGATCGTGGAAAACGCGTTCGTTCACGGCATGACGTCCAAAAACTACCAAGGCGCGATTCGCATCGCCGCCGCGAGGGCCGGAGAGGACATGATCATCGCCGTATCGGACAACGGAACGGGAATGACGGAGGAGCGGCTGCACGCGATTCGCGAATCGCTGGTGACCGGGGAGGCGGCGCTGCATCCTTCGCACGGCCGAAGCGCCGGCATCGGACTGGCGAATGTCAATCGCAGAATCCGCATGCATTACGGGCGAGCTTACGGTCTATCGATTCACAGCGGCGCGGATGAGGGGACACGCGTGGAAATCCGCGTTCCGGCCTCTGCCCGTTGACAGCTTCATTGTACCAGTGGCATAATACAAGTGATTCCAAGGCAGGTGATACCGGGCATGCTGAATTTCTACGAGCTGAAGCTTAATAACAAGGATCCCGTCTACCTGCAGGCGGCGCTGTTCGTGAAACGGCAAATTTTGCTGCGCAAGGCGGTATCCGGCGACAAGCTGCCCTCCAGAAGAGAGGTCGCGGCTCAGCTCAGCATTAACCCGAATACGGTGCAGAAGGCGTTTAAGCTGATGGAGGACGAAGGCTTCGTGCGCACGAGCAGCACGCTGGGCAGCGTCGTCTATGTCGACGACGCCGTATTCCGCCGGATCGAGGAGGAGCTGACCCGCGAGCTGGTGCGCGAGTTCGTCGAGTCGGCCAAGGAAATTCATTTGCCGTTCAAGATGGTGGTCGAGCTGATCAGCGAACAGTGGGAATAAAAATTTTTTTGCGTTTGTTGTACTATTCCTATAATACAAGTAAGGGGCTGCAAAGCGATGAAAGGCTTCTATCGTCTGCTCAATCTCGAATTTGCCAAATGGTTGATTTTCATCGCGTCCGTGTGCGCCGCGTCGATCGTCGCGCCGTTAATTTTGCTGCACCGGCAATTGCGATCGTACAGCGAATTTACGGTGAACGAGCGCTTCGAGGAGGCGTACGCTTCGTCCGGAAGCGTCCTTCTGTTTCTGATCCTGCTCGCGCTTGTGTGCGCCTTCTTCCTGATTACGGTGTACGCGGACTATTGGGGCGGCAAAAGCGTCTATACGTACTTGACGCTGCCGGTCCGTCGAGAGGCGCTGTACTTCGGCAAGGCGGCCGCGTTCGCGGCTTGCCTGCTGCTGTTGCTGGCGTCGCAGCTGATCGGCATCCGGCTCGGGTACGCGCTCTACGCGTCCAAGGTTGCGAGCTACGCCGATGGAGAGTTCGCGATGCGCAACGGTTATTTTCTGGCGATGATCCGTTCGGACTTTTTCCGCTTGCTGCTGCCGATGAGCTTCAGCCGGATGCTGTCCACGCTGGCGATGGGCGTTACGGTCGCGACCGGGTTCTACTACGGCGCGCTGTGCGAGCGAAGCCGCAAATATTTCGGATTTGCCGCTATCGCCGCCGCAGGATGGATTCTGATCGACGCGATCGGCTACCGGATGCACGAGACGGCCCGGTACGCCGAGCCGACGGGGTTGTATGTCAGCAGCGCCTTGCTGCTGGCGTTGAGCGGATTTTTCGTCTGGCATAGTCTGAGCCTGGTGCGCAGAGGGGCGATCGCGTAACGCGCGAACGGAAGGAGGAGACCGGGAATGGAGAAAATCAAGCGTCACGCCGCGCTTCCTGCGCTGGCCGCGGCGATTGCGATTATCGTCGCGTTGACGGCGGCAGCGTATCGGTCGAAGGATAACGGGACGTTCGAGATTCGCGATCTGGCCGGCAGCCGCGAGGCGATTCGCGACATTGCGATAAGCGGCGAGCTGGGAGACGGGGTTCACCGGACGCGCTTCCGGATAGAGGAAGGGCGGATGCGCGCCGATACGGAGCTGTTCGAGCAGCCGAAGCAGGCCGACTTCTATCGCTACGCGCCGGGCAGCCCCGCGCGTCTGGGAGAGCTGGAATACAGCGTGCAGAATACGAGTTCGCTGCATACGATCATGTCGAGAAAAATGACGGATCGAGGCTACGCGATTCCGGTCGGCTCGGCCGAGGTCGTTCCGCCGCCGATGCGCCGCGACTCCGAGGACCCGAACGACGGCGTCCGTCTTGCCAATCCGCCCGAATACGGACTGGCCGGCATCGGGGACAACGTGTATTACACCGTTCCCGTATCCTCGCAGTTCGTCGGGACCAGCGCGATTTACGAGCTTGAATTTTATCCGTGGGGCTTCCGGTCGGGCATGAATCCGCAAGATTACGCGTCCCGTCGGCTTGTCGACTTCTCGCTTGAAGCGAATCGCTCCGGCGAGGGGACGGGGATCGAGATTCTCGGCCTGGAGGCGGTCGGCGACCGGCTGGTCCTGATCTCCGCGGAGAACGAAACGCTGCATATCCGAAGTTACGACGGCCGTACCGGGGAGGCGCTCGGAGAGGCGGCCGTTCCGGAGTTTCGCTTGCCCGCGCGCGAGTACGTTTCCGGCCCGGCGACGACCGCCTCGTATTACGAAGGCTATGAGGCCTACCCGGATCACGAGCGATTAACGCTGACGTTAAACTTCCGCAGAGGCTCCTCGACCCAGAACCGGACCGACATGACGGCGCTCAGCTTCGAGTTCGCCGACGGAGTCGAGCTTGCGAACCGGACGGAGCTTGCTTTTTCCGACGGGGAAGAGGATACGTACAACGGGATTTCCCGTCTGGGCTACCGCAACGGCAAGCTGTACGCGATCCGGTCGTTTCGCGAACCCGAGACGGAGCGGAGCAGAGCGATGTACGATATCGTGCGTCCGAAGCACCTGTATATGTACGTCTACGAGAATTCGAAGCCGATTTACAAGGGCGAGATCGTTACCGATCTGAACGACGACAATATCCGCGCCTACAACCAATCTCCGATGCAGGGGGGCTTCGGCTACTCGCAGATGGAATACCGCTATTTTACGAATATCGTCTTCGAATAACGCTTTGGAGAAGCCGAGGGAGGAATGAGCCGTGATCGAGTTGAAATACGTAGATAAGCGTTATCCGACAAGCAACGCCTTGCTGTACGTCAACGGGCTGAAGATTCCCAAAGGCGAGATCGTCGGCATTCTGGGCGAGAACGGGAGCGGGAAAACGACGCTGCTCAAGGCGATCATGGGCATCGGCGAGCTGCAAAACGGCGAGATCACGATCGAGGGGGAGCCCGTCGTCCGGCAATACGCGCGAATGGCGTTTATTACCGAGGAGGGCAGCTTCCTGCCGAACAAGACTCCGCTGGAATACGCGGCGTTCCTGTCCGGGTTTTTCCCCCGGTTCGATCAAGCGTATTTCCAGCAGCTGCTGGAACGGTTCGAGCTGCCCGCCCGCCGCAAAATCAGAACGTTCTCCAAGGGTCAGAAAATGAAGCTGGAGATGAGCGCGGGCTTGGCCAAGCGCCCGGATTATTTGCTGCTGGACGAACCGTTCGTGGGCAAGGACGTTTTCTCGCGGCGGGATTCCCTCAAGCTGATGATGTCCGGACTGAGGGGGGACGAGACCGTGCTGATCACGACCCATCTGATCGACGAGATCGAGAACGTGATCGATCGCGCCATCGTCCTTCACAAAGGGCTGATCCGCGCCGACTTCCTCATCGACGATCTGCGGGAGGAAGGCAAAAGCTTGACGGACGCGATGCAGGAGGTGCGGGATACGAGCCCGTATTATCGCGACTAAGAAGGAACGTCATCGGCGGCTCGAAGTCTACGCTTATCCTTTCTTCACATATAAATGAAGAAACGAGGGAGGCGGAAGTATGGCCATGTGGGGCTGGGTCTGGATCGCGGTGTTCGTGCCGCTCGGCGGCTTGTCCGGCTTTTTGCTGTTTCGGCGGGCCGGGCTGCCCGTCTCGGGAGAGCCTGCCGCCGGGCGGCTTTCCGTGATCATTCCGGCCAGGAACGAGGAGCGGAACCTGCCGCACCTGCTCGGTTCGCTGATGGAGCAAACCGTGCGGCCGCACGAAATCATCGTCGTGGACGATCTCTCGGAGGATCGCACGCGCGAGATCGCCGAGAGCTACGGGGTTACGGTCATTGCCGGCACGCCTTTGCCCGAAGGATGGACCGGCAAGAACTGGGCGGTATGGACGGGGTACTCGCATTCCTCGGGAGACGTGCTCGCCTTCATGGACGCCGACGTTCGGCTCGCGCCGAACGCGCTGGCCTCTCTGCTGCGCGCCAGGGAAAGCTGCGGAGGCGTCGTGTCCGTCGTGCCCTATCATCTCACGGAGAAGCTTCATGAAAGATTGGCACTGATTTTTAATTTGTTGGGCGTGTTTGCCTTTACTTCTCCGTTCGAGAGAAACAATCCGGGGAAAGGGCTGTACGGCTCTTGCATTGTCGCGTCCCGGGCGGATTACGAGAAAATCGATGGCCACGAGAGCGTCCGGGGAGAGGTGCTGGACGATCTGCTGCTCGGCTCGAAGTTCCGGGAGGCCGGCATTCCGACCGCCAACTACATCGGATACCGCCTCGTTTCTTTCCGGATGTATCCGCAGGGCATTCGCAGCGAGATCGAAGGCTTCAGCAAAGGCGCCGTTCTGAGCACGTCTACGCTGGATCGTCGGACGATCGTCTGCACGGCGGCCTGGATCGTGGGCCTGCTTGCGACGGAGCTCGTGTTCCCCATGGCTGCTACGCCGTGGGCGCTGCCGCTGGCGGTCGGCTATG
The DNA here is from genome assembly GCF_042431195.1 of Cohnella cellulosilytica. Lineage (NCBI taxonomy): Bacteria > Bacillati > Bacillota > Bacilli > Caryophanales > Paenibacillaceae > Cohnella > Cohnella cellulosilytica. Next base: position 188,177 of record NZ_JBHMDN010000013.1, on the reverse strand, counting down.
CGCTGTACACGGCGCAGATCGTCTATTTCATGAGATACGCGGGTTATTTCGGCATCGTAATTCCGCTGCTGCATCCGCTGGCTTCGTTGTTTTTCCTTGCCGTGATGCTGTATTCGCTGTACCAGGTCGCGGTGCTGGGGCGCGTCAGGTGGAAAGGAAGAGACGTCCGCGCGGGAGGCGGGAAGAGTCTATGATGCTGGTTCTGTGGACGATCGCGGCGTTCCTGTCCGGTTCGCTTATGTTCTCTTACTGGCTGGGGCGGGCGGCGAACCGGGAGCTGCGCGGCGTCGGCGACGGGAATCCGGGCGCGCTGAACCTGTGGAAGGCGGCGGGCTTCCGGCTCGGTCTCGCGGGTGTCGTCCTGGATTTCCTGAAGGGCTACTTGCCGCTGCTGGGGCTGGTCGCCGCGGGTTACGCCCAGGGGGGCCGCCTTATTCCGCTGGCGATCGCTCCGATTGCCGGTCACGCGTTCTCCCCGTTTCTCGGAGGGCGCGGCGGCAAGGCGATCGCGGTAACGTTCGGAGTCTGGAGCGCGATAACGGGCTTCGAAGCCGCGCTCGCTTACGCGGTTTTGCTGGCCGTATTGAAAGGCACCGCCCGCCTGCTCCGGGGCGATCGCCCCAAGAGACCGGAGTCGGACGCCGCGCAGGTCGTCGTCGGAACGCTGCTGCTCCCGGTCTACCTGCTGGCGTCGCAGCAGGAGGCCGCGCTTCTCTACGTATGGCTCGGCAGCTTCGCGATCATCGTATACAAGCACCGGAAGGAGCTGGCCTCTCTGGCGTTGCGTCTCGGCAAGCGAAATGCCGGCAAGCGCGATAACAGCAAGAGCGTGTCTTAGAAGGGGCGGCTATTCGCCCGTCACCGGCTCCGGCGGATCGTATAAGACCGTCTCGCGTGCCTTTAAGAGGTCAGAGCTGCCGGAATCGCATTCGGAATGCTTTGGGCGTCGTGCCGGCGAGGCGGCCGAAGCAGCGGACGAAATGCGGAAAAGAACCGAAGCCGACGTTCTCGGCGACGCGTCCGACCGCGTCGTTCGTATCGATCAGCAGCCGCTTGGCTTGCTCCACCCGGTAACGGGTCAAGTAATCGAGCGGCGTGCAGCCGTAGACCCGTTTCATGCAGAGCGAAATATAGTTGGCGTGGAAGTGCAGCTCCTCCGACATTTTTTTATAGGTAAACGTCTCCCGGTAGCTGCGGCGCAGAAATGCGGCCGCCTCTTCGGCGATCGCCAAATACGAGCCGCCGGCCGGAAGCTTGGAATCCTCCTGCACCTGCAAGAGCAGCTCTTGAAAAAGCAGCTGCTGCCTCCAATAAGAGAGCGCGGACATTTCGGCTTGCAGCGCCAGCATCCCGCGCAGATGGGCGTGCGCGGATTCGGGCGCGAGCAGATTTCCCGTCTGCGGCAGATAGAAGGAGAAGGGATGCACGACCGGATAATCGCCCTCCGCGCGGGACAAGATCGCCTTCCGATCTCCCTCGTCGTCCGTCTCGCTCCAACCGCCGAACGTCTGGAAATGAATCCAGTAGAAATGGGTCTCCGCTTCGCACGGCTCCGTCGTCCGGTGAGCGCGGTCCGGCCGCAGCAGGCCGAAGCCTCCCGCGGGAATGACCACGGGCAGCGATTCCTCCGCCAGATACAGGCAGCCCCGGGTAACGAACAGCAGATCGAACACGCCGATGCCCGAGCGATCGACATGGCTCCGGCCCGCCGAATACGTGTCTTCGCCGCAGGCGATGAAATGCGGCAGAGGCGGAGAAACAAATTTCAGCATGCGGACCCCATCCCTTTCTTCCCTGCGCGTTTATTTGTTCATTATAACGGAAGCTGCGGGGCTCATGTTGCGATCGGACAAAAACTGTGTGCTTTACGCTATCGGCGAGACGGATTTGCGGTGCTATATTCGGAGGGAGAGCACTTATCTTCCGAACAAGCGAGGGATTCATAATGAGCAAAAAGCGTACGGCGTTCGAAGCGCTCCCGCTCGGGGCGATCAAGCCGGAGCAGTGGCTTCGGGATCAATTGCGGATTCAGGCCGACGGGCTGACGGGACATTTGGAGGAGCACTGGCCGGACGTCGGTCCGGACAACGGCTGGATCGGCGGCAAGGGCGAGAGCTGGGAGCGCGGGCCGTACTACTTGGACGGGCTGCTTCCGCTGGCTTATCTGCTGGAGGACGACGGTCTGATCGCCAAGGCGAAGCGCTGGATCGAATGGTCGCTGGCCAGCCAACGCGAGGACGGCTCGTTCGGACCGGACGCCATCGAGACGGTAAACGGCGACGTCGACAAGCAGCAGGATTGGTGGCACTACATGATCATGCTCAAGGTGATGACGCAGTACGAGGAAGCGACGGGGGACGAGCGGGTCGTTCCGTTCCTGACCTCGTATTTCCGGTACGTGCGAAGCCGGATCGAGGGACAGCCGCTGCGCGGCTGGGCGGAGGCGCGCGGAATGGAGCTGCTGCTGTCGATTCAGTGGCTGTACCGGAAAACCGGGAACGAGGACTTAAAGGAGCTGGCCGGCATCGTTGCCGCGCAGACGACGGGCTGGACGGACGTATTCCACGACTTTCCTTTCTGGAGGAAGGTCGAGCGATGGGATTGGAAGACGCATGTCGTCAACGTGGCGATGGGCATTAAAGCGCCGGGCGCGCTGTACGAGCTGACCGGAGATTCCCGGGAACGGGAGGCGGTTCATCGCGGCATCGACAGCCTGATGACTTACCACGGCCAAGCCCACGGCATGTTCTCGGGGGACGAGTGGCTGTCCGGGACGCATCCGAGCCAGGGCGTCGAGCTGTGCGCCGTCGTGGAGTATATGTTCTCGATGGAACAGCTTACGCGGGTGTTCGGTGAAGGGCGTTTCGGCGACATTCTGGAAAAGGTGGCGTTTAACGCTTTGCCGGCGGCGATCTCCAAGGACTGGACGTCGCACCAGTACGACCAGCAGGTGAACCAGATCGTCTGCAACGTGGCTCCCCGCGATTGGAGCAACGGCGACGATGCGAATCTGTTCGGCCTGGAGCCCCATTTCGGCTGCTGTACGGCGAATATGCACCAAGGCTGGCCGAAGCTGGTCTCGCATCTGTGGATGCAAGACGGCGAAGGCGGTCTCGCGGCGGTATCGTATGCGCCCTGCACGGTAACGGCCCCGGTCGGAGAAGGCGGACAGGCACTCGCGAAGCTGCGGGTAAGCGGCAATTATCCGTTCCGCGAGACGGTGGACATCGAGCTCACGCTCGACCGTCCGGCCGAATTCGCGATTGCGCTGCGCGTTCCCGAATGGTGCGAAGGGCCCGTCGTCAAGCTGAACGGGGAAGAAGCCGAGCTGTCGATCGAGAGAGGCTACGCCAACCTTCGCCGCGAATGGTCGGACGGGGATCGGCTGACGCTGCTTCTGCCGATGAAGACCAAGACCGTTACCCGCAATCTGCTCGCTGTCAGCGTAGAGCGCGGACCGCTCGTATACGCCCTGCCGATCCGGGAGAACTGGCAGCTGCTGCAGCGCAGAGAGAAGTTCCACGATTGGGAGGTGTATCCCGGCTCTCCTTGGAAATACGGATTGCCGGCCGACAACGAATATGAAGCGGTATTGTCGGACGTCGCTTATCAGCCCTTCGACGCGAGCAATTCTCCCGTCCGGCTGAAGACGAAGGGACGGCTGGTGCGCGATTGGCGGATGGAAGGCAACAACGCCGGCACTCCGCCGATGCATCCGAACACCGAGGGCCAGCCGACTGCGGACCTCGAGCTCGTTCCGTACGGCGGCGCGAAGCTGCGCATCGGGGAGTTCCCGACGATCGACCATCCGCTTGAAGCGAGAAAACATATGTAGAAGCAATCCCTCCTCTTGGACGCGCCCGTCATGCGTACAAGAGGTTTTTTTTGGCGGATGACCATTGACTGCCAACGATTCGCCGGGACCTCTCCTCATTCCGCCCAGAAACGTTGTCGAATTTCGGAGCTTTGCGAGATGAGGCGGTCAAGTTACAATGAGGGAAGAGAGTGCCTCCAGAGGAAAAGCAACGCAATCGACTATATTGTCCGCGATGATTCGGAGGATTTACCGGCATTGGAAGAATGCAATCGGAATCGATCGATCTCGCAAGAGGAAGGGGAAGCGTATTGAACAATCCACTGGAGAGCATCCGCTGGACGGAAGGGACCGCGGCTTTGGAGAAGCTGCTCGAAGAGGCGGGCGCCGCGGCCGTACGCGGCATGAATCAAGGCTTCGAGGCCGAAGTAACGAGAATCGATGCGGATCGGGGCAGCTTTGTGCTGAAAATATGGAGCAAAGACTCCAGGCCGGACGTCGGCTGCTGCGGGTTTTAAGCGAGCGGGGAATCGCGGTGCCGGAGGCGCTTGGCTGGGGGCTCGACCCGAACGGAGATCAAGCGCTGCTGACCGCCTACGGCGGAGAATCCGTCGCGAAAGCGAACGCCGGGACAATGAGCGCGCTGGCGGGCATTCTGTCGGCGATTCACCGGATTCCCGTCGGGTCGCTCAAGGGCGTAAAGCTGCCGAAGCACGACCTGGCCGCCTATTTTTTTCCCGGAGTCGAAGCTTATCCCGATCTTGAACAAGCCTTGCGCCGCTTGACGGCCCGCATTCCAGAGACGAGCGACCGGATCATTCACGGAGATTATCATCTGCAAAATATCGTCGAGCGCGACGGCGAATACGCGATCCTCGACTGGACGAACGGCCAAGCCGGAGATTTCAGATACGACTTCGCCTGGGCTTGCGTCCTCATTCGCATTTACGCATCGGAACGTCTGGCCTCGGCTTTCCGCGCCGCTTATCTCCGGGCAAATCCGATTCCCCCGGAGGAGCTCCGCCTGTTCGAGGGAATCGCTTGTCTGAGATGGATGCTGCTGCATAGACGCGGAGGCGTGCCGCAAGGACCCCGAACGGTAAAGAAAGTACGGGAAATCGTCGCGTCGCTCGAAGGCATCGTTCCGGTGGAGCTGCTCGGCTAGGGCGATCATTCCATCGTTGATTCGCCGGCAGCCCGACCTTCCTCTATACGGGAGAAGCAGTATACATTTGCACGATCTCCGGCGCGTTCTTTTAATGCGCTGCCGCGTAATCGTCGAGCGCCGCCGCCGGGTCGAGCTTTTCCTTCTTCATGGACAGGGCGGCGACCAGGGCGAGCGCGGCGGGAACGATTCCCCAGGCGAACGTCGCGCCGATCGACGTGGCCAGTCCGGACCGGACGACGTCGAGAACGCCCGCGTCGAAAGCCTGCCTGAGCTCGGGATTAAGCAGCACGTACGGATCGCCGTAGTCGAGACTCGCGGGCATGGACAAGGCTCCGCCGCCCGCGAATGCCGATGTCAGCTTGCCCGTAAGCAAGTGGCTCTGAATAATGCCGAAGATCGTAATTCCGAGCGTCATGCCGAGCGAACGGTTGAAGTTAAGCGTAGAATTGGCCGCTCCGCGCTGCGCGGCCGGAAAAGATTGAATGGCCGACGTGCTGAGAACGGAGAAGGTGGCGCCTACGCCAAGGCCGATCAGAATCATATAGACGGTCACGAGAATGCGCGGCGATTCCGCCGTAATTCCCGTCAGCAGAACGAGTCCGGCAATGAGCAGGATGAGGGGAGGGACCAGAATCGCCCGGAACGACAGCTTCGTCATCAGGAAACCTCCCAGCGTAGCCGTCACTACCGATCCCATCATCATCGGCAGCAGAACGAGTCCGGCATTGGACGCGCTGCCTCCAAGGACGCCTTGGATGAAGATCGGAATGAACACCGACGCGGACATAAAAGCGGCGCCGCTGAACATGGCGATCGCGTTGCTCGTCGTATAGAGCCGATTTTGGAACATTCGGTAAGAGATGATCGGTTCGGCCGCTCTTTTTTCCACGACGATCAGCAACAGAACCAATACGAGGAAGCCTGCGAACAGCCCGAGGATTTGCGGCGAGCCCCAAGCGTACTCCTTGCCGCCGAGCTCCAGAGCCATCATCAGGCAGACGATCGCCCCGACGAGCAGCGTCGCGCCCAAGTAATCGATGCTTTGTCTGGAATGCGCCGCCGACTTCTTGTAAAATACGGCAACCATCGCGAACGCGATCAAGCCGATCGGCAGATTGATGTAGAAGATCCATTTCCAATGCAGATGGTCCGTGATATAACCGCCGATCATCGGCGCGGCTATGCTCGAGAGGCCGAACAAGCCGCCGAACATTCCCGTCATTTTCCCTCTGTTCTCGGGAGCCACGACGTCGAACATGATCGTGAATGCGATCGATACCATGGCGCCTGCGCCGACCCCCTGCACCGCTCTGAAGATGCTGAGCGTCGCGATGGATTCGGCCGTGCCGCACAGGGCCGACCCGATCATGAACACGACGATGCCGAAGATGAAAAACCGCTTGCGTCCGTACATGTCGGACAGCTTGCCGAAAATCGGCATTCCCGCCATTTCCGTGACCATATAAGCGGAGGTTACCCAGACGAATTTGTCCAGCCCGCCCATCTCCCCGACGATCGTGCCCATCGCCGTGGCCACGATCGTGTTGTCCATCGACGCCATGAGGATCGATAGCAGGAGTCCCGTCATAATGAATCCGACTTTGGTTTGCTTTTGACTCATTGGTGTTTCCATTCCCTTCGCGGTTAAGTGAACCGGCGAACCCGCCGACTGCAATCATCATAACCGCCCCTTGTTGACAGCTGTGTGTCAGGATTAAAATGGAATGTTGTTTTCGGGCCGCGTTTCGTATCCTTCCGTTGACAACCCCAAGAAAATGATTTACTATTCCATTATATCAACTCGGAATAGTATGTTTTTGGAACATTCCGAAAATTCAGCATGACAACCAGGGGGAGAAAGCTAGAATGAAATTCAACAAGATCAGCTTGCTGGCATTGGTCCTATTGTTAACAACGGTGCTGGCCGCCTGCAGCAAAGACAATTCGAACAGCGGGGGCCAGAATGCTTCCCAGAGCCCGTCCGGCAGCGCCGGCGCGTCTCAGGAGCAGAACGCGAAGGAATATAAGAACGAACTGAATATCGCCCTTACGGCACAGCCTCCGACACTGGATTCCGCGATGACGGTATCGACCGTCGCGCTGGATACGGCAGGCTACATTTTCGAGCAGCTGTACACGCTGAACGCCAACTACGAGCCGATGCCGCAGCTGGCGGAATCGGTGGAGAGAAGCGAGGACGGCTTGACGTATACGTTTAAGCTGCGCCAAGGCGTGAAGTTCCACAACGGCAAAGAGATGACCTCCGAAGACGTCGTCGCCTCGATGAACCGTTGGCTCGTGACGTCGTCCCGCGCCAAAGTGCTGCTCGTGAACGCGAAATTCGAGGCGGTGGACGCGTACACGGTGAAATTGACCGTGGAGCAGCCGACGTCCGACGTATTGATTCTGATCGCCTCCCAGGCGCAGTTCCCTTCCATCATGCCGAAGGAGATCGTGGAGTCCGCTCCGGCGGAGGGCGTCGCCGAATATATCGGCACGGGCCCGTACAAGTTCGCGGAATGGAAGCAGGATCAGTACATTCATTTGGTCAGAAACGAAGATTATCAGAGCGTCGACGCGGAGCCTAGCGGTTACTACGGACGCAAGGACGCGCCTACGGAAAACTTGTATTTCCACTTTGTCACCGACCACGCCACGCGGATCGCGGGCGTCAAGACGGGCAAATACGACGTGGCCGACAGCATTCCGATCGAGAGCTACGACGAGCTGGCCGCGGATAAGAATGTGAACCTGCTGACGTTCCCGGGCGGTACGCTGACCGCGTTCCTGAACACCTCCGAAGGCTTGTTCGCGAATCCGACGATCCGCCAGGCGGTTCTCGCCGCGCTGAACGACGAGGAGATCATGCTGGCGAGCTTCGCCAAGCCGGATCTGTACTCGCTCGACCCCGGCTACCTCAGCACGAGCCAAGTGCAGTGGGCCAACGACGCGGGCAAGGATTACTACAACCAGGCCAACCAGGAGAAGGCCAAGCAGCTGTTGGCGGAAGCCGGCTATAACGGAGAAGAAATTACGCTGCTGACGACGAAGGATTACGCCGAGATGTACACGGGCACGCTGGTTATTCAGGAGCAGCTTCGCCAGATCGGCATGAACGTAAAAGTCGACAATTACGATTTTCCGACGTTCCTCGAGACGAAGAACGACCGCAGCAAATGGGATCTGTTCATCGCCAGCACAGGCTATCAACTGACGCCTCCGCAGCTGCTGGCCGTCAACCCGGACTGGGCCGGTCTGGACAACGACACCGTGAAGCAGGCGCTCGTCGCCATTCGCAGCGCCGCGACTCCGGAAGCGGCCAAGGCGGAATGGGAGAAGCTGCAGCAATTCCTGTACGAATTCGGCTCGTCCACGGTGATCGGCCACTATAACGGCCTCGTGGCGACGTCGAAGGATTTGGAAGGCTTCGAGCTGTTCAAAACTTCGCTTGTGTGGAACGCGAAAATCGCGAAATAATCGTCTTTCCCGTTCGAGGAGGGTGTGACAAGTTACTTTGTAGCTTAGCCGACACCCTCCTTCTCTTGACCATCGGAAAGCATCACGTTCGCTAATTCCATCCGAGCCGTCTCCGACAAAAACGCGTTCTTCGTCCTAAGGACGCCGAAGGCGTTTTTGCTTGATGAATCGGGAATAATCGAATACGCTAGAGGTTATCCGAATCATTTTTCGACAAAAACGCGATTCTCCGTTCGACGAATCCTCGATAGCGTTTTTGCTTGATGATGTCGATATTTCAACGAACGAGGGGATTACATGCTGGCATACGTTGCGAAAAGGCTCCTGTCTCTGATTCCCGTCCTGTTCGTCGTCACGGTCGCAATCTTCCTGATCATCCACCTGACGCCGGGCGACCCCGCGGCCGCGATGCTGGGCATCGAAGCTTCGGAGGCGGACATTCAGGCGCTGAACGAGGAGCTTGGGTTGAATCGCCCCGTGCACGAGCAGTATATTCATTGGGTTTCCGGCGTGCTGAGAGGCGACCTGGGCGACTCGATCTTCATGCGGCAGTCCGTCGGGCAAGCGATTGCCGAACATATATGGCCGACGCTGTCCCTGGCGATTCTCGGACAAGCGATCGCGCTCGTGCTGGCGATCCCGTTCGGGATGATCGCGGCGTACAAGCGAGGAACGGCCGTCGATTACTCGCTGATGGGGATATCGCTGCTCGGACTCGCAGTCCCGAGCTTCCTGCTCGGCCTGTTCCTGATGCTGGGCGTCGGCGTGCGGCTGCAGTGGCTGCCGGTGGCGGGATACGAGCCGCTGAGCGAAGGGCTGTGGGAGCATCTGCAGTATTTGATTCTTCCCGGGCTTTCGCTCGGCGCGATCCAGGCGGCGCTCATCACGAGAATGACCCGCTCGTCCATGCTGGAAATTTTGAACCTGAATTATATCAAGACGGCGCGTTCCAAGGGGCTGCGGGAGCTGACCGTGCTGACGAAGCACGCCTTCCGCAATGCGTTCCTGCCGATTCTGACCGTCATCGGGCAGACGTTCGGCACGCTGGTGACGGGAGCGGTCGTCGTGGAGTCGATCTTTAATATTCCCGGACTGGGCCAGCTCATCCTGAATTCGGTCGTGCGCAGGGATTTCGCCGTCATCCAGGGCGTCGTATTGATCGTCACGCTGATCTACGTGGGCATCAATCTGATCGTCGACCTGCTGTACGGCGCGGTCGATCCCCGCGTTCGTCTGGACCGCAAATAAGGAGGAGAGGGCAGCATGGCCAATGAAAATATCGCCGCGATGAGCAGACGGCTGAAAAAAGAGCAGCGCGCCCTGCGCTTCCGCCGGTTCAGAAGCAGCTACGGCTTGATGATCGGCGCCGTGCTGTTCGCATTGTTCGTCTTGATCGCAGCCGTCGGTCCCTATCTGATGCCGTACGATCCGTACGCGATGAAGGTGACCGAGCGTCTGCTGCCGCCCGGCGGCGCCCACCTGCTCGGAACCGACGAGTTCGGCCGGGATCTGATGACGCGCATCGTCTACGGCGCGAGAGTGTCGATCAGCGTTGGCCTGGTCGTGGCTCTGCTGTCTTCGCTGCTGGGGCTCGTGATCGGCATTTACGCCAGTTATTACAAGACGCTGGATCATATTTTAATGCGCATTTGCGACGGCTTGATCGCCATTCCCGGCGTATTGCTCGCCATCGCCTTGATGGCGGCGCTGGGGGCGTCCGCGGCCAACGTTATTATCGCCTTGACGATCGTGTTCACGCCCAATATCGCCAGGGTCGTCCGCTCGTCGGCGCTTGTCGTCCGCGAGCAGACCTATATCGAAGCGATGCACGCCCAAGGGGCGAGCGATTCCCGCATTCTCTGGAAGCATATCGCTGTCAACACGCTGTCGCCGCTGCTCGTGCAGGCGACGTTCGTCTTCGCGGAGGCGATCATTTCCGAGGCGGCGCTCAGCTTCCTGGGGGCCGGCATTCCGGCTCCGGAGGCAAGCTGGGGCAACATTCTGTACGCCGGCAAGCTGGTTATCTACAAGGCTTGGTGGATGGTCGTGTTCCCCGGCGTGTTTATCATTTTGTCCGTGCTCGGGCTGAATTTGCTGGGAGACGGCCTGCGAGATTTTCTGGACCCGCGCGTGAAGCTCAAGCAGAAGAAATCATGACATCAAACGGGATGGAGGGTGCGACATGAAGCAGACGCCTCTATTGGAAATCAACGACTTAAAAACCCATTTTCATACGGACAGAGGAAAAGTGACGGCTGTCGGCGGCGTCAGCTTCTCCATGGACCGCGGGGAGATTATCGGCATCGTGGGCGAGTCGGGCTGCGGCAAAAGCGTAATGTCCCAGTCCATCCTGAGACTGCTCGAGCATACCGATTCCGTCGAATACGAGGGAGAGGTCCTGTTTGAGGGCGAAAATTTGCTGGCTATGCCGCTGCCCAAGCTGCGGGCCGTTCGGGGCAACGAAATCTCGATGATTTTTCAGGACCCGCTCACCTCGCTGAATCCGGTGTACACGATCGGCAACCAGATCGAGGAGGCGCTTCGCCTCCACCGCAAGCTGTCCAGGAAAGAAGCGCGCAAGAAGGCGATCGAGATTCTCGGCCTGACCGGCATCCCTTCCCCGGAAACGCGAGTGGACGATTATCCGCACCAGCTGTCCGGCGGCATGCAGCAGCGTGCGATGATCGCCATGGCACTGGCTTGCGAGCCGAAGTTGCTCATCGCCGACGAGCCGACGACGGCGCTCGACGTGACGATCCAGGCGCAGATTCTGGAGCTGATCACGGAGCTTAACCGGACGCTTGGCATGGGCGTGCTGTTCATTACGCACGATCTCGGCGTCGTGTCGGAAATCTGCACCGGGGTCAAAGTGATGTACCTGGGACGGATCGTCGAGGAGACGACGACGGAGCGGCTGTTCCGTTCGCCGCTGCATCCGTATACGCAGGGGCTGCTCCAATCGATTCCGAAGCTGGAGGGCGACCGCCGCGAGAAGCTGCACGTTATCGAAGGGACCGTTCCTTCGCTGTCCGACATTCCGCGCGGCTGCGGATTTTCGACGAGATGCCCTTACGCCGACGAGAAGTGCCGCAGCGAGGACCCGGTGATGGCGCAGGCGGACGAGCGCCACCGGGTCAAATGCTGGCATTACGAGAAGATCAACCGGTTGACGGAGAGGAGGAGCGGAGATGGCGAAGCGGTCGGCGGCTGAACCGATTCTGGAAGTAAACGCTCTGGTCAAGAAGTTTCCGGTATACGGCTCGTTCGGCAAGCTGTTCGGGGCCAAGGCATATGTGAACGCGGTGCGGGAAGCATCCTTTCGTCTGTATGAAGGGGAGACGTACGGCCTTGTCGGCGAATCGGGCTCGGGCAAGAGTACGACCGGGCGCGCCGTTCTCGGCTTGACGCCCCCCAGCTCCGGAGAGGTTCTCTACCGCGGGCAAGACCTCGTCAAGCTGTCGAAGCGGGAGCTGCGCAAGTTCCGCAACGAGATCCAGTTCGTGTTCCAGGACCCGCTCTCCTCCCTGAATCCGCGCAAGCGAATCGGCGACATTCTCGAAGAGCCGCTCATCATTCATAAGATCGGCGACCGGCAGAAGCGTCAGGAGCAGGTGTTCCGGATACTCGAGGTCGTCGGCCTGCAGCCGGAGCATTATTTTCGTTATCCGCACGAATTTTCCGGAGGGCAGCGGCAGCGGATCGGTCTGGCCCGGGCTTTGATCGTCAATCCGAAAATTATGATCTGCGACGAGCCGGTGTCCGCGCTGGACGTGTCGATTCAATCGCAAATTTTGAACATGCTGCGCGAGCTGCAGACGGAGCTTGGCTTGACGATGCTGTTCATTACGCACGACATGAGCGTCGTCCGCTACATTTCCGACCGCATCGGCATCATGTACCTGGGGACGATCGTCGAAGAGGCGTTGACGGACGACCTGTTCGAAGCGCCCCGGCATCCTTACACGAAGGCGCTGCTGTCGGCCGTGCCCGATTATACCCGCAGCCGGCTGAAGGAGCGGATCATTCTGAAGGGCGAGATTCCTTCTCCGCTGTCCCCGCCGACCGGCTGCGTCTTCCACACGCGCTGTCCGCTGGCGACGGACAGGTGCCGGGTCGAAGCGCCGGCCGTCAGAGAAGTGCGGGAGGACCACCGGGTCGCCTGCCATTACGCATAATACGACAACCAAGGAGAGATACGGCGATGACAACGGTGAAAATTACGCAAGGCCAAAACGTAATCTACAACGGAGCGGGCTTGCAGGTGATCGGCAGCACCGGGCCGAACCTTAACGGGCTTAACCCGAAGGAGCTGCTGGAAGCGGCGCTCGGTCTGTGCGTGTCGATCTCGATGCAGAAGAAGCTGGCCCGCGACGAAATCGACTACGACGCCTCGGAGATCGAGATCGATGTGATCGTGCGCAAGGGGAAGGGCGTGACGGACCGGTTCACGGATTTCGAGGTGTCGCTGAAGCTGCCCTCCTCGTTGGACGAGGCCTACAAGCGGGAGCTGATCGAGAGCGCCGAAGAGGTGTGCACGATCGGCAACACACTCAGAAACGGGGCTTCGATCAAGACGACGGAAGTGTAAGCCGGCGGAAGCCTACGTCAGCAAGGCCCCGCGTGAGCCGGAAGAGGCTTGCGGGTTAACGGCGCCGAAAGCGCCGCACGTCAGGAATCGGCAGGAGGGCGAACGCGCCCCCTGCTTTTTTATTGCCGACAGCGGCCTGCAAGCTCAGGCAGGCGGCGATTAAGTCCCGATAGACCCAAATGTCCAATTATAAGGCGAATAAAATCCATTGCATTTTTCTCCCATGCCCGCTATCATCATTATGATAATGATTATCAATCGCAAAGAACGTAATCATTAAAATATGGTATTGCCGGGAGGGCGCGAAGCTTTATGCTGCGACGTTTTTTTGCTTATTACAGACCTTATAGAGGTTTGTTCATTCTCGATTTCAGCTGCGCGATATTGGCGGCTTTGCTGGAGCTGACTTTCCCGGTGGCGGTCAACCGGGTGGTCGACGATCTGCTGCCGAGCGGCAACTGGGTCTGGATTCTGTACGCCTGCCTGGGCTTGCTCGGCGTATACTTCGTCAGCTCCGCGCTGCATTACGTCGTCACCTATTGGGGCCACAAGCTGGGCATCAACATCGAGACGGACATGCGCAAAGCGCTGTTCGACCGCGTTCAGAAGCTGTCGTTCCGGTTTTTCGACAACACGAAGACGGGGCATCTCGTCTCGCGGATGACGAACGATCTGATGGACATCGGCGAGATCGCGCACCACGGGCCGGAGGATCTGTTCATCGCGGTGATGACGCTGGCCGGCGCGTTCGGCATCATGCTGAGCATCAACTGGCAGCTCGCGGTGCTTACCTTTATTATCGTGCCGCTGATGATCTACCTGTCGCTGTACTTCAGCCGCAAAATGTCGGTCGCCTTCGACAAGATGTTCGCGAACATCGCCGACTACAACGCGCGCGTGGAAAACAACGTCAGCGGCATCCGCGTCGTTCAGGCGTTCGCCAACGAGAAGCACGAGATGGCCAAGTTCGCCGACAACAATAACCGTTTCCGTCTGGCCAAGCTGGTCGCTTACCGCATTATGGCCTGGAACTCGTCGCTGAGCTTTATTTTGATGAAGGCCGTGTCGTTGTTCGTGCTCGTCTGCGGAACCTGGTACGTCATCCAGGGCCGCATGACCTACGGGGAATTCATCGCCTTCATCATGCTCTCGAACGTCTTCCTCGGGCCGATCCAGCAGATCAACTCGGTTATCGAGACGTATCCGAAAGGGATCGCCGGCTTCAAGCGGTTTCTGGAGCTGCTGGAGACCGAGCCGGACGTGGCCGACGCCCCGGACGCGGTCGAGGTGAAGCAGGCCAGAGGAGACATTGTCTTCCAAGGCGTTACGTTCGGCTACGAGAACAAGGACAAGGTGCTCGTTAACGTAAACCTCTCGATTCGCGCGGGAGAGACGGTTGCGCTCGTAGGGCCGTCAGGGGCGGGCAAGACGACGCTCTGCTCCTTGCTGCCGAGATTTTACGACGTGGACGCGGGGGCGATTCTGGTCGACGGCATCGATATTCGCCGGATGAAGCTGGAATCGCTGCGCTCCCACATCGGGATCGTGCAGCAGGATGTTTTCTTGTTCGACGGTTCGATCCGGGAGAACATCGCCTACGGCAAGCTTCAGGCGACCGAGGAGGAAATCTGGGAGGCGGCGCGGCGCGCGCAGCTGGAAGAGATGATCCGCTCGCAGCCGGACGGGCTCGACACGCTGATCGGCGAACGGGGCGTCAAGCTGTCCGGCGGGCAGAAGCAGCGGCTGTCGATCGCGCGGATGATACTCAAGAATCCGCCGATCCTCATTCTCGACGAAGCGACGTCCGCACTCGACACCGAGACGGAAGCGGCGATTCAGCTGGCGCTGACGGAGCTGTCGCAGGGCCGCACCACGCTCGTCATCGCCCACCGGCTGGCGACGATCCGCAGCGCGGACCGCATTGTCGTCGTCTCCGACCAGGGCATCTCCGAGCAGGGGCGGCACGAGGATCTGGTCGAAGCGGGCGGCACTTACAGCAGATTGCATCGGGCGCAATTCGGAAGCTGATCGGTTGTGGCGATCGGTGGAATTATAGTAAAATTAATTCCACACAAAACCGATCGAGGGTACAGCAATGCCATTGCCGCAATTATTTTTGGACAAGATGAGAGAGCTGCTGCGCGAGGAATACGAGGCTTTTGCCGCCAGCTACGACGAGGAGAAGGCTCAAGGCTTAAGGGTGAACCCGTTAAAGGCGTCCGTGCAGGAATTTGTCCGGATCGCTCCATTCGCGTTAAGCGGAGTGCCCTGGGCGTCGGAAGGGTTCTATTATGGAAAGGAAGACCGGCCGGGCAAACATCCTTACCATGAGGCGGGTCTGATCTATATTCAGGAGCCCAGCGCGATGGCCGTCGGCGCGCTCGTCAATCCCCTGCCCGGGGAAACGGTGCTCGACCTGTGCGCCGCGCCGGGAGGGAAGACGACGCATCTGGCCGGCCGGATGAACGGGGAAGGGCTGCTGGTCGCCAACGAGCCGCATCCGGCACGCGCCAAAATCCTGTCCCAGAACGTCGAGCGGATGGGCGTCCGCAATGCGGTCGTAACCAACGAGATGCCGGACAGGCTCGCGGAGAGATTTTCGGTATTCTTCGACCGGATTCTGGTCGACGCTCCTTGCTCGGGCGAGGGCATGTTCCGCAAGGATCCCGACGCCTGCGCGGAGTGGAGTCCCGATCACGTGACGATGTGCGCGAGCCGGCAGCTCGATATTTTGGAGAGCGCCGCAAGGATGCTGAAGCCCGGCGGGCGGCTCGTCTACTCGACGTGCACGTTTTCTCCGGAGGAGAACGAAGGAACGATCAGCAGATTCGCGGAGCTTCATCCGGAATTTGCGCTGGAGGACGCGCAAGCCTATGAAGGGTTCGATCGGGGCCGGGCGGACTGGACTTCGGACGCTGCGCCCGGCATCGGCGAGACGCTGCGGCTGTGGCCGCATCGCATACGGGGCGATGGCCACTACGCCGCCGTGCTGAGGAAGATGGACGGCGAGGAACAGCCTGTGAGACGCAAGTATCCGAAGAGCTTGACCGACCGCAAGGCGTTAAAGGATTACTTCGCGTTCGCCGAAGAGACGCTGACGGATACGCCTGCGGGAGAATTTACTTTGTTCGGGGACCAGCTGTACCTGCTGCCTTCCGGGATGCTCACGCTCGACCAGTTGAAGGTCGTCCGCCCGGGCTGGCATCTGGGCACGCTCAAGAAAAACCGCTTCGAGCCCTCGCATGCGCTGGCATTGTCGCTCAAGGGGGAAGAGGTCCGCAACCGTCTGAGCCTGCACGCGGATTCGCCGCAGACGTTTGCTTATTTGAAGGGGGAGGCCCTGCAGGCCGAAGGACCGAAGGGCTGGCATCTCGTCGAAGTCGACGGGTATTCGCTCGGCTGGGGCAAGCTGGCCGAGGGCACGCTCAAAAACCATTTTCCGAAAGGGCTTCGCTGGCCCGGATAATCAAACCAAAAGGCATGCAGCTCCCGATGCGATCGCGCGGGGCGGGCATGCCTTTCATTTTCCGACAGGAGTATTCCAAAAAAATTTACAGGCCGACGTTGCGCCTGCGTCCTTGAAGAAGTCTCCAGCCGGTCCGCAGCCAGAGGAGTCCGACGACCAGCCAGGCGGCCGCCAAGATCATGAATACCGATTTGCGGGCGATGGGGGACAGGAAGGGCGAGTATGCGGTTTGGAGCCGTTTCTCGGCCTTCTTCATCAGCTCGACTTGCAGCGCCGGATCGTTATCCATTCCGCCTGCGTTGAGACGAAATCCATTCGTCTGGCCCGCGGCGTTCAATCCGCTGCGCACCGTGAAGGTGATGTCGATGCCGAGCCGCTTGCAGATGTCGAGCGCCGCTTGGGAATACGCGCCGTAAGGGAAGGCGAGCGCGTAATTCGGCGTGCCCAGCTCCGCTTGCAAAACCTCGTTTGCTTTCCGCAGGTCCTCCGTCACGCGCCACTCGTACTCCTCTTCGGTCTCCAGCCTTTTTTCCTTTTTCAAGTATTTCGGCTTGGCCAGCAGCGGCTTCAACTCCTCGTTGCCGGGAGCGGTGGGAGCGTAGTGATGGGAGTCGAACGTATGGCTGAAAAATTCGACCCCGCCCTGCTGCATTTCCTTGACCTGCTCCCAGTCGGCTTTCGGGAAAGCGCCCTTGTCGTCTCCGACCTTGCCGACGATCAGGAAGGCGGCGGACGGGGCTCCGTACTGTTTCAAGAGCGGGTAGGCCTGGCTGTACAACGATTCGTATCCGTCGTCGAAGGTCAGCAGTACGGCGTTGTCGGGAACGTGAGTCGAATGAAGAATGAAATCCCTGTATTCGCTCATCGTAATCCATTTGAAGTTGTTGGCTTTCATCAGCTCGAGCTGCTTCCTGAAGTTGGCGACGCTGAGCGATTTGCCGTCCTTCGGCTCGGGGCTGACGTCATGATACATGAGCACAAGAACGCGATCCCGGTAATACACGCCGGCCGGTTCGGTCGGAGTCGGCTTCAGCCCGTAATAGACGGAAGGGGATTTATCCAGCGCGATCGCCTGCACGAGGGCGGGAACCGCGCGATGTAACGAAGGGAAATAGGAATTGTACCAGCGGATCGTAAGCAAGCCAAGCGCGAAGCCGCCCAAAATCAGCAGCGAAGTTAAAACCAGAAAAGTTCTTTTGAGCTTCATTCTCTAATTCCTTTCAGTCCATTCCGTTGGTTGATTATGTAATCCCTTCCTGATTTAATCATAACAGATTTTGCGAACGGATTCGAATCATTAGACGAGGAGAGTCGGCCAAGTGTTGCAAGGGGGAAACGATCTATTTTTCGCATGCCGGGCTGCCCAATCAGGAATGTTTATTATTTGTTTATAGCGGATGTGTAGAATAAAGTCGAATTCTATCGATTGGGAGAGATACATAATGGGCCGAAACAACTATAAGAATGGAGGAGCGGACTTGTTGCGCAAATCTTGGAACACGGGACTGGCTAAACTGTTGGTTGTCGCGCTGCTGCTGCAATGTTTTCCTCTGATACAGGCGGGCGGCATCGCTTCCGTTTATGCGGAGGATCTGGACGGCGATCAAGGCAACTATGAGTCGACCAGCGTTACGCAAAGCACTTACGGACCTGACGAGCCTTACGAACCTGAAGAGCCAAGCGTAACAACCGTCACCTATGGAAACGATCATTTGATCGATTATACCTGGGAACGGATGACGGGAGGCACATTTAAGCCGAATGCGAGAGACGCGGCGGCCATGGCCTACGACGAGAAGTACAATAATGTCGTGATGTTCGGAGGCGAGGGGAACAGCAGCCTGCTGGACGATACCTGGATATGGACCGGGGGCGCGATCAACTCTTGGGCGGAAGTTTTGCCGACGACCAAGCCGGCCAAGCGCAAGCATGCGGCAATGGCTTTCGATCCCGTCAGCCAAAGCGTCATTCTCTTCGGCGGGGAGGGGCAATCCGGCACTTTGCTGGGCGATACGTGGAAATGGGACGGCAGCTTCTGGACGCAAATGACCGGATTGACGCCGTCTCCTTCGGCGCGCAGCGGTGCGCAGATGGCCTCTGACGGACAGAATCTGATTCTGTTCGGGGGGTATACGCTTAGCGGTTCGACTAAGGTGCCGAATCGCGAAACCTGGCTTTGGGATGGAACGTCCTGGTCGAACGCGACCCCGGCAGATCCGGGCGATTCTCCGCCCGGAGCGTATAACGGCCAGATGAGCTTCAATGGTCAGACGGCCGTTATGTACGGCGGGATTACGGGAACGGTGACGGTAAGCGGCCATACGATTAAAGATAGCTCTCCGTTTTTGTGGATCTGGAATGCCGATACGAAAACCTGGAGCTCGACGCCCGGCCCGCTGGATTTCGGCCGTTGGGACCATGCGATGGCGTACGACGGCAAGCGAACCGTTATTTTCAGCGGAGCGCGGGACTATATTCATTCCAACAATGTATTGGTGCCGGAATTAAAGCTGCCTTCATCCATGTATCCTTATCCGAGAACCGGCATGGCCTATGGATGGCACAACGGGAAATGGGAGGAATCTCCGCAGTTCGGATCGTCTGAAGGCGCGTTTTTGGACGACGTTGGGTACCCGGGCCAGCTTCAGCTTTGGCCGAATATAACACCTTTTCCGATTACGGGCGCCAGCATGGCTTTCGACGGGTCCAAATTTATCGTTTTCGGCGGTCATCGCGATACTGTAAGTGTCTATACCATGCATCAAACGCAAACGCCTGATAAGCAGCCGCATTTGGATCATACGGAGCCTGCCAGCCGAATGAACGAAACGTGGGCGTTCGGCTATACGCCGCCGTCCGCTCCCGTCATCGAGTTGGTTGACGGCCCGCTCTTCTACTTCGATCCGGGGCATATTGACGATACAGTCAGCTTTATTACGGAAATTCAATCTACTGGCGGCAGAACAGTCAGCTCGCGAGGGATGGAGTATCGGCCGTATACGGAGGAAGGCAGCGAGGAATGGATTTCCGTCCCCTACACGGGCACAAATCCGCAAGGAGTCGGCTCCTTTACCGTTACACTGACCGGTCTCGACTGGCATCTTAAATACGAAGCCCGGGGCTTTGCCGTTAATGAAATAGGCAAGAGCTATACCGAGATCAAGCCGTTCGAGCTGGAGGACGATACGGATATTCTCCCGCCGGAGGTTCGTTTCGATCGCGTCGGCGCGACCTACGTCCATGTAAAGGACAGGAAGCGGATCGTTGCCATCGGCGAAGGCATCACCAATCTGCTGCGCAAGCCGCTGGATCAAATTCATTTTCATCTGAAGAACGGCGCTGCCGAGCATACGCTAAAATATAATATTTTGAACGGTCGTCAACTGGAGTTGACCTGGGAAGAGGATTTACTCCCGGGAAAATATGACGTCGTACTTGAACATGATTTCTATAATAAAGAAGCTGATAAAGATACGTCCGAAAAATATACGTTCCCGGAAGGGCTGCAGTTGATTGCGCTGGACTTCTACAAGCCGCGCGATTTCGCGTGGGTGGACGTGCCAAGCACATCCTCGGCCAACGAGCTTAGTGTTCTTAGGCTGCAAGGACCGTTTACGGAAACTCCGGAGGCGCCGAACGTATACGAGCTGAACGACGTCTCCGAGGTCGTTGCGATTAACAATACCGTTATGTTCAAAGGCAGCAGCCTTGTTGTGGACAAGAGCAATTCGGCGCAATCCGTCATTACCGGAGAAGGGCGCCTGTACGTCAATACGGGAGGCCAAGGGGCGAACGCGTCGTATACGCTGTACGACGGAAGCTTCGAGCTGACTTCGAACGATTTCTCCATCGTCTTGAGCGACGGCAAGGCCGCCGATTATTTGGGCATCGATATGCCTCTTAAACCGACGAAGATTACGTTCACCAAGGACGGCGTGAATTTGGCCGGTTCTCTGGAGCTCGGCTTTATGGTCGGCAGCCAGAAAGTGTCCAAAGCGATTGCCGTCGACGATCTGCAATATCGCTACGGACGGTTCGAGCTGGTCGGCGATTACCCGCTGGACAAGAGCTTTAAGGTCGGTCCGATCGACGTAAGCGACACTTCCTTCGTCATCGACAGCCGTTATCCGATGGTTAACGTGAAGGGCAAGGGCAAGCTGCCGGGAACGGACATCGGCTTCGACCTGCGTATGAAGCTGAACCAAGGACGGCTCGACGAGATCGGCTTCAGCATGTTCAACAAGTC
This sequence comes from Cohnella cellulosilytica, assembly GCF_042431195.1. Lineage (NCBI taxonomy): Bacteria > Bacillati > Bacillota > Bacilli > Caryophanales > Paenibacillaceae > Cohnella > Cohnella cellulosilytica. The sequence continues at coordinate 167,418 of NZ_JBHMDN010000013.1, read as the reverse complement.
GAATTTGGGCTCCACAGGCCTGCAGGTCGATTATTTGTACGGCAACGTGGACAAGCTGGCCGGCAAGACGCAAATACCGCAGCGTCTCCCGGTATCCGGTTCGGTGACGGACGTTCTCGTTCCGCAGCAGAAGCATCCGGCGGTGAGCAGCAAGTTTAACCTGCTCGGCACCGACGAGATCGCCGTCAATCTGACGCCTTACGGCTTCGACGCGACGGGGATCGAATATTACTACTGGCTGCCGATCAAGAACATGACTTTGCAAGCGGTCGTTAGTCCCTCGATTGCAGGGATCAACGGCTTCTCGAAGCCGGGTTTCCTGGCGTCGGGCGACATTAACGCCTTCGATACGATCAAAGGCAAAATCGCGGCGTATTCCTTCAATAAAAAAGGATACGACGGTATTCTGAAAGCGACCGTATACGTGCCGAAGGGCATTCCACGCATCGGCGGCGCGACGATTCGCGATGTGGTCTTAAGCGTGAACGACAAGCAAATGATCGGGATGATGAAGCACAACGGAATTAATGCGAGAGTGTCGTATACGTTCAGCAACAATACGATTTTGTTCGAGGTCGAAGCCGAGCCGCCGAAGAAGTCCTGGTGGGAGAAGGGGCTGGATTTCGTCGGCAACCTCTATAACAAAATCGACGATTTCTTCGAGAAAACCGCGCCGCTGGGCGACATTCTCGAGGAATTGATCGGCGCCGAGCCAAGCGGGCTGTCAGACTTCAGGCTTGCGGCCGGAGACGATTGGGCGAAGAGCTTCGACTTTGCCCGGTTCAACACGGTTGCCGCCCTGCCGACGGCATCCGGCGAGATGCAGAAGGTGTACGAGATGACGCCGGTGAACGGAATCGTGCAGCCGCAGGACGCCGCGGAGCGGAACGCGAAGGCGCGTTTTGCGGACGGTCAGCTGACCTCCGTTGAGCAGGGGCTGCCGATGACCGTGCAGAACGCGGCCGCAGGCCAGACGTCTTCCGCGTTCCGGTCGGATCGCGCTTACGAGGCATTGATTGTGATGACGGGCGATCAGCGCACCGCGTCGTTAAAGGTTGCCGCCGTCGACAATCCGAAAGCCGAAAGCGCGGTGAGGCCGGAGACGGTCTACGATGCCGGATCGGATCTTACCTTCATGCGGGTTTCCTTGCGTAAAGGCATCTGGAAGCTTACGGTTGGCGACGACAGCCAGATTCGCGTTAACGAGCTGCTGTTCGCGAACCGCTCGCTGACGCTGGAGCAATTGGCTCAGGTCTGGATGCAGACCGGCGAGCGGCTGGTTACCTCCTTATTGGTAACGGAGCGCGGCCTTCATGAGCTGATAGTGGACGAGCCTCCCGCCGAAATGATTCTCTACAAACCGGACGGCAGACCCTATCATCTGGAAACGTCGCCGAGTCAGCCGGGCCGGAACGCCTTTACGGACGCCGACGGCCGTCAGCGCATTTTGCTGGACGCTGCCGAAACGGGAACGTGGCTGATTGTCGCCCATACTAGTCCTCAGGCGCATTTGAGCCGCGTGCCGGCGGATACGACTGTCGATCAGCTCCGGCAGTGGGTGCAGGACGCCGCTTATCCGACGGTGTTCGAGCTGGACAAATGGACCAGCGGCCAGGCGATCGTGGAAATTTACGGAGCGGACGAGCATACGAAGCTGTATACGCCGTCAGGCGATGAGTATGCGATTCAGCCCGATTCGAATGCAAGCGGTATGAACATGATCTATGACGAAGCCCAGCGGAAAATGACCGTATGGATCGACGGGGGCGAGCTGAAAGGCCAGTGGAAGGCGGTCGGCAGCAGCTTTGCGAGCATTCTGGCCTATAAATTGAACCGGAAGTTCAAGTCGATCAAGCCGCTGATTAACGAAGGCCGTTATTCGAAATATTTTAACGTGGTGGAAAAAGGCGACTACATGCTGACCGTCAGCGGCGGCAATGCCGACACGGTCATCCTGAAGCCGGACGGCTCCCGTTATACGCTGGACTTCACAGCGCCGGGCGGCAACGCGTATGTGCAGCCGGCGGCGGACCGGGTGCCGGGCGGTTCCTCCGGCGGCGATCCGACGGAGCAGTCGCAGGTCGCAACGCCTTATCCTGCCGAGGACGGCCGGGACATGCTGTACATCTCTCTGCTGGACGCGCCTGCCGGAAGATGGCTGGTGCAGAACGGCACGCGGACGGAATTGGAAATCCAGAAGCTGATTTCTCTGCCCGAGGTGAAAGCATCCGTAGCCAAGGTGGCCGACAATCGCATTCGCGTGACCTGGTCGACGGCGAATGCCGCTCCCGGCACGGAAGTCGCGTTGATGCTGACCGGCGGCAAGGAAGATTATATCGGAGACGCGCTCGCGGAAGCTTTGCCGGCATCCGGCATGCTCCTGATCGATATTCCGGATTCGGTGCTGCCCGGAACCTATTATTTGTCGGCCGCGGCGACAAGCGAAGGCGAAGCGCCCGCTTACGGCGTTGCGGAAGAGACGGTGGAGGTCAAAGCCTCCTATGCGTTGGCCGCGCCGACGCAGCTTGAACTGCTGTCGACGGGCAATGGCGAAATATCACTGGGCTTCAAGTCCGTATCCGGCCAGGTGGAGAAATATCGGGTATGGATCGGCGAAGGCGCGGGCAGCCAGCCGGTTAATCCGGCGATGGACATCGAGCCTCAGGCCGACGCAACCCAGCAAGTGGTCATTTCCGGACTGCCGACGAACGCCGACTATACGGTGGCGGTATCGGCAATCGGCCAGTCGGACGGCCGGGTCGCGCTTAGCCCGCTGTCCGCAAGCGTCGCCGTGACGCTGCCGAATCCGCAGCCGGCCGCGCTTGCCGTGTCGCTGGATGCCGGGGGCAGTCCGGCTGCGGTCAAAACCAAAACCGTCCAAGCTTACGACGGCAGCGACCGCGTGATATTCTTTACAGCCGCAGACCATGCTCTGCTGAACATCGAAGCCGATCAGACGACGGCGGTAACCCTGACGATTGACGGGCAGCTGCTTGGCAGCAGCGCTCAGATAGCGGCGGGCGGCGTTCACTCTTTTGATTTGAATGTGCTGTTGAACGTCGGCGCGCTGGAAGAGCGGGAATACAAACTGCTGGTCGAAGCGGTGAACGAGCGCGGCGACCGCAGCTTCGAGACTCGCAGCCTGTTCGTAGATCGTACGGGGCCGCTGCTGATCGTTTCCGGCAAGGATGACGCGGGAACGCCAATCCCGCTCAACGGCTCGGTGGACAGCACCGGCAAGCTGCTGCTTGTCGGACAGACGGACATCGGGGCCAAGCTGGTCATCGGCGGCACGACCGTGCCTTTGGATGACGAGGGCCGCTTTGTCTACTACGCTCCGCTCGATTGGAGCGTCAACGCGGATCGGATTCCGATGGAAATTGTCGCTTCCGATGCGGCCGGCAACACAACGGAATACGGCTTTGAGGTACTGAAGGACAGCGACGGGACGTGGGAAGATTTCCCCGGCGATCTCGCGGCGCTGACGGTGGGAGGCGCAACATTAGACGCCGCCTACCAGTTCGGGAAGCTTGCCTATGAGGCGAAAGCCGATTCGAACCGGGTACGCGTCTTCGCGGTTCCGATGGTCGGAACGTCGACGGTAACGATCGACGGACAGCCGCTTTCGGCTGACGGTTATGTCGAAGTCGATGTGCCCGACGCGGGGAAAACGGTGCAAATCCGGGTTCAACCGGCCGGCAGCGAGCCGGAGAAGCTCTACGCGCTGCAGATCAGCGGAGGTTCGAGCATATCTCTTCTCGGCGATCTGACGATAAAATCGCAGACGGACGAAACGATTGCCGCAGCTCCTTTTGCGGGAACGGAAGAAACCTACGAGGTCTATGTTGATCATACGGTGGAAGGCGTGACGTTGACGCCAAGCGCGTTGAAGGCCGGATCGACGGTTAAAGTCGACGGCACCGCGGTGCCAAGCGGGCAAGCCTCTCCGCTGATCGCTCTTCAAGCGGGCGAGAACATCATTCCGGTTACCGTCGTGTCGCCTGACGGCGCGCAATCGCGCGTCTACCAGATTAGCGTCTGGCGGGAAAACAGCGGCGACTCCGAATTGCGTCAGCTGGGCACTCAGACGAGCGGCGCGGTGCTGACGCCGGGCTTTGCTCCGGAGATTGCGGATTATCAAGTGTACGTGCCGGAGGCGACAACGGTCTTTACGCTTCTGCCGGTTGCCCATCCGGACGCGGCCGTTCGCGTTAACGGTCAGCTTCTGACCGGCAGCGCGGCGACGCTTCCGTACGACGGCGACAGCCTGACCGTGCGGATTGAGGTCAGCGCGCAGGATGGAAGCATACGCGACTATACGCTTCACGTTGTGCGTCAGAAGGGCTCGCCGGAAGCGCCGCCGCTGCTGTCCGCTCTGGAAGCGAGCGCGCGGATTGACGACATCTTTACGCCGTACAAGCTGAGCTACGGCACGAAGCAGAAGGTGAGCCAGAGCAGCGTGTCGATTACGGCAACCGCCAACGACCCGCTGGCGACCGTCACCGTGATGGGCAAAACCCTGCAGGGAGGCGGCAGCTTCTCGGCAAGCCTGGCGACGGGACAGAATACAATCAACATTCGGGTCGAATCGCCGGATCAGAAAGTTTCGCAGACGTATTCCATCGGCGTGACCCGCGTAAGCTCCGGCTCGTCAACGACGGAGGTCGTGCGGCAGACGAAGGTTACCGGCGGAGCGGGAGATTGGGTCGTGCAAATTCCGATCGTCCGGACCGTCGGGCCGGACGGCAGCGTAACCGATACGGTGAAGCTGGACGCGGACAAAGCGAAAGACATCGTGGACAAAGCGAAGCAGGGCAAGACGAACGTCGCGCGAATTCAAGTGGACGATCTGCCGGACGATCCCGCCGCCGAGCGCTTCGTGAGTCTAAGCGCCCAAGCGTTGACGTTTCTGTCGGACAACGCGCTGTCGCTGCAGATCGAACTGCCGGAAGGCGTCATCGAGCTGCGGAGCGATTCGCTGAAGCAGCTTGGCCTGAAGGGAACGGACGCCTACTTCCGCGTCGTGCCGATCGTTGCGGCCGGCGAGCGAAAAGCGGTGGATACGCGCGTCCTGAACGCGGAGCTGATTACGGAAGCTGCGGGCAGCCTCCCGGTTTCCGTGATCGGACATCCGATCCAGATTGAAACGAACTATACCGGCTTCAAGACGGAATTGCTGTTCCGTCTGGACGGCTTGAAGCTGCCTGCCGACAAGGCAGCGGCTCAAAGGCTGCTCTCGGGGCTGAACGTGTACATCGAGCACAGCGACGGAGAGAAGAAGCTGGCTCACGGAGAAATTCGTTACAATACCGACGGCAGCGTGGCCGGCATTGCCGTCGAGGTCGACAAGTTCAGCACGTTTACGATTGTGCGAATCGGCGCGGACGAGGACGGCGCGGCGGACGGAACGCTGGAGCCGTACCTGTCCGGCTATCCGGACGGCACCTTCCGTCCGTCGCAATCGATCAAGCGCGCGGAATTCGCCACGATCCTGCACCGTCTTGGCCTGGAGGGCGCGGACGCTTCCGCGGCTGGACAGGCTGGCGGTTATCAAGATGTGGCCGCCAAGCACTGGGCTGCGGAGGCGATTGCCGACATGCAGCGCTCGGGCCTGATGCGCGGGGATAACCAGGGCCGCTTCCGTCCGGAAGCCGCCGTCACCCGCGCGGAGATGGCGAGCATCGTCGCCAGGCTGCTCCCGGCAGGAGCGGCGGATCGGACGTCGGTCGCTCTCCCGAGCGACGTGCAAGGGCACTGGGCGTCACCGGCGATCGGCCAGGCGCTGCAGGCGGGAATTCTGCAGGGCTACCCGGACGGCACGTTCCGTCCGGATCGCACCTTGACCCGCGCAGAGGCGGTACGGGTACTGAACCAGTTGCTCGAGAGACCGACGACCGCCGTCTCGACCTCCTCCTGGCCGGACGTACCGTCCAGCCACTGGGCGATTCGCGACATCGAATCGGCGTCCGGCACCGTAACGGTGTCGTCCGACGGCAGCATTCGTATCGTCAAATAAAGAAACAGATGAAGTCCGTGGACCCATGGGGCAAGTCCCCATGGGAGTCCGCGGACTTTTTTTATATCGTATAGACGCAGCGCCCCGCCGAAACAGCGGCGTGCGAGACCTCCAGTGGCGAGTCGCGGAGAATTTGTGGAATCGGGAGATTAACGGTCCGTGGGACCGTTATTTGTGGGCAGTGGGGGATATCGACGAAATAGCGGTCCGTGGGATCGTTATTCGTGGGAAATAGGGGATATCGGCGAAATAGCGGTCTGTGGGATCACTAATTGTGGGAAATGGGGGATATCGGCGAAATAGCGGTCTGTGGGATCACTATTCGTGAGGAATGGGGGATATCGGCGAAATAACGGTCTGTGGGATCACTAATTGTGGGAAATGGGGGATATCGGCGAAATAGCGGTCCGTGGGATCGTATCGGCACAGATGTGAAGGAGGATTAATTCTTTTTCGTTATATATAGACATAAAAAGTATATTGAAGTATCATTAAGTATACTAAATGATAAAAATCAGATACAGAGAATACCGGAGGTTGGGGAGCGATGGAGAAGTGGTCAGCAAGCTGGATCTGGGTGGAAGAGGGGCTGAGGAGCAACAATCAATATATGGAAGCGCGGGGCTCGTTCGAGCTCCCGATGGCAACCGAGAGCGCGGTGCTTCGCGTAACGGCGAACCAGGAATACGTGCTGTTCGTTAACGGCTTCGAGATCGGCAGAGGTCCTTCGCCGTGCGATAACGGCTCGCAATATTACGATATTTACGAGGTGGCGGAAAAGCTGCGTCCGGGACGCAATGTTGTCGCCGTTCTGGCCTATAACTTCGGGACGGACAAAGTGGTGACCGGACAGCGGCAAGGTCCGGGAGGCCTGCTGTGCCAGGTCGATTTGGGGCCCGTTGCGGAAGGCGGCGAAAAGGTGTGCGCGACAGCTACGGGAAAGGGATGGAAATGCCGCGTTTCTCCAAGGTGGAGGCCGGACTCGATTCGAGCGCATATGTGGGGCGGATATCGTGAAATTTATTTGGCCGATCGGGAGGACGGCTGGGAGCTGCCGGAGTATGACGATACGGACTGGGCGAACGCGACGGCCGTATTCGAGCCGAATGACAGGAGGTCGCCTTGGCCCAGGCTGCTGGCAAGGGAGATCCCCCATCTGCAGCGGCAATGGCTTCGGCCGATCGGCGTAATCGGAGAGATGGCCTATCTCGGAACGATAGCCAACGGGGATTCCGTGCTGGAGGGGGGAAACCGCTCCGTTCCGATGTCCATCGACGCCTCCGTGCCCGGCTCCTATCCGAACGTGACGTACGATTTCGGGACGGAAGTCGTCGGATATCCGGAGCTGGAGCTCGAGGCGCCCGAGGGCGGGGTCGCTCACCTTTTTTACGGAGAAGGGCTTGAGTTGGAGCATGTCGATACGTTCATTCTGAAAAAGGGGAGCAATCGCGTGAGTTCCTTCGGCAGACGGGCGTTCCGGTTTATGAAGCTTGCACTGCAGGGGACGCCGGAGCCCGTGGAGGTCCGTTCGGTGCGAATCAAGTCGGTGCACTACCCGTATGCGGAGCAGGGCAGCTTTGTTTGCAGCGACGAGAAGCTGAACCGCATTTGGGAAGTCGGCAAATATACGACGATCGTCAACAGCCAGGATCATTTTGAGGATTGCCCCCACCGCGAGGCCGCTTTATGGGTGGCGGACGCCGTCGTGATGGCCCGGGTCGTCTACCAGACATTCGGGGATTTGGCTCTGGTTCGCAAATGCTTGCTGCAAGTGGCGCGCATTCAGAACGGCGACGGCTCGATTCCGGGCACCGGGCCGGAGAACAATTCATTTACGCTCCCGGATTTTTGCGCGCATTGGCTGTTCGGCGTGAAGGAGTACGTCGACTACAGCGGGGACGAAAATTTCCTGGCCGAGCTGTGGCCTTCCGTCAACAGGCTGGAAGCGTGGTTTCGGACGCAGGAGGACGGGGACGGCTTGTTCGCCAATGCCAACCGCGACGGGTGGTGGTGTTTTATCGATTGGTCGGACGACATCGAGCGCAAGGATAAGGTGACGGCGATTTCCTGCTACTATTACAAGTTCCTACTGACTGTTGCGCAGCTTGCCAGACGCAGGGGAGAGGAGCCGAGGGCGCAGGAGTTGGAGGTCAAAGCGGACGGGCTGCGCAAGGCGGTTTGGGAGCGCATGCGTTTGCCGGAAGGGCCGCTGTTCGCGGATTGCTTGTCTGCCGACGGACTGTCCGACAGCGTAACGGCGCAGACCAATTTCGTCGCGGCTTGGTGCGGGATCATGGAGCCGGAGGAGGTCAAGCGTTTTATCGAGGATTTCTACCTGGCGGGCAAGCTTCCGCCGATCAAGGGCGCTTTTTTCTATCATATTGTCCTGGAAACGCTGTTTGCTTACGGCTATCGCGAGGAAGCACTGAAGGAAATTCGCTATTTCTGGGGCGCGATGCTCGACCGGGGAGCGACGACGTGGTGGGAGACGTTCGATCCGTCGCTGCCCGAATGCACGGTTCCCAGCCCTTATCTGGGCCATACGCCTACCTTTATGCAGGCCGCTATTCCGGTCAGCTTCTCGCACGGGTGGGGGGCTTCGCCTACCTACCTGTTGTCGCGCGAAACGCTTGGCGTCGACACCTCCCGGCTCGGGGAAGGCATTGTCGCGTTTCGTCCCGGCGCCGTGGGCGGACTGTCGTGGGCCAGGGGAACGATTCCGACGCCGCGCGGAGACATCGAAGCCTCCTGGTCCGCAGCGGAAGGCGGGGAGTATGCCTTCGAAGCGCAGCTGCCGGCCGGTCTCGAATGGTCCGCGGCCACGTCGCTCCAAAACGTCGAAGCGGCAAAGGACGGGGAGCGTACGCTCCTGACCGGCACCTTTACCGCTGCTCGATCCGACTATAGCTGCGTCTAAAGTGCCCCGTGCGGACGGCCGATTCTGGCCGTCCGTTCTCTTATCGCTCGCCCAGCCTGACGGAGATAAGCCTGTGCCGCGGGCTTAATGGATCGTACTCGCCAGGCCGGGGGGAGATAAGCCCGTGCCGCGGGCTTAACGGACTGCACTTGCCCGGCCCGGCAGAGATAAGCCCGTACCGTGGGCTTAACGGACCGCACTTGCCCGGCCCGGGGGAGATAAGCCCGTGCCGCGGGCTTAACGGACCGCATCCACCTGGCCCAGGGGAGATAAGCCCGTGCCGCGGGCTTAACGGACCGCATCCACCTGGCCCAGGGGAGATAAGCTCGCGCTACGGGCTTAAAAGACCTCCCCCGCCTGTCCCAGGGGAGATAAGCCCGTGCGACGGTCTTAACGGACCGCATCCGCCTGGCCCTGGGTAGATAAGCCCGTGCCGCGGGCTTAACGGACCGCACTTGCCCGGCCCGGCAGAGATAAGCCCGTACCGTGGGCTTAACGGACCGCACTTGCCCGTCCCGCCAGGCATAAGCCCCCGCCACAGTCTTAAAAGACCACCCACGCCCAGTCGAACGGGAATAAGCTCGTGCCGCGGCTCTATCAGCGCACTCCCCGCCACTCCAAGACCCAACCACCACCACCACGACCACCACGCCCGCTCCGCTGACCCGCGTTCGCAATCCCGGCAGCTGTTGCGTCTTGCGAAATATGCGGAGCTAAAGTATACTAATCCCAATTCGGGAGGAGTGTAGTCGCATGGTCACGGATAAATCGGACAAGACTCCGATGTATCGATACATCATGAACGATATTAAGCGCAAGATCGAGAACGGGGAGCTTAAGGCTCACGATCCGCTTCCGACGCAGATCGATCTGGCCAAGGCCTATCATACGAGCGAGATTACGTCGCGCCGCGCGCTTTCGGATCTCGTGCAGGAGGGCATCGTCTACCGGATTCGGGGCAAAGGCAGCTTCATTCAGGAGACGGGGGCTTCCGACTCGCCCAAGCCGATCCGGACGATCTTTTTCGTTCACCAGCTTAGCGACATCGGTGCGTTTAACCATCCGTTCTTCACGGATATGTTCGACGGGCTTAAATCCGTCTGCGAGAAGAACGGAATAGCTTTCCACATCTGGGATATCGGCGAGCATTACGTGCTTCCGCCGGACCCGTACGCCGGAATCGTGCTGCTTACGACGAAGGATTCGTTCGACCAGTCGCATCTGGGCCTCTGGCAGCAGGAGAAGAGACGAATCGTTACGGTGCATTTTTATTACCCGCACCTGGGCATTCCTTACGTAATCGTCGATAATTTGACGGGCGGTTATCTGGCCACGCAGCACCTGCTTTCGCTTGGACACCGGCGCATCGGAGTTATCCTTACGGGCAGCTCGATCCTCGAGCTGAATCAGGAGTTCTCGCTCAGGCTGCAGGGATATCGCCTGGCTTTGTCGCAGCGGCAGATTCCTTTCGATGCGGAGCTGGTTGCGATCATGAGCGGGGAGAACGAACAGGCGGGCATGGGCAGCGCGGGGTTCAGGCAGCTGATGGCCTTAAGCGACCCACCTACGGCGATCTTCGCGACAAGCGACCTGAAAGCGATCGGGGCCTTGAACGCGGCTATGGAGATGGGGGTCCAAGTGCCCGAAGAGGTCAGCGTGATGGGATACGACGACGTGCAAATAAGCGGGTACGCGTATCCGCCGCTGTCGACGATTAACCAGAATACGTTCAAAATGGGCGAGCGGGCGGCGCAGATCTTGCTGTTCGAATTGGCGGATGGAGAGAACAGGCTGCTGAAAGACGAGATCGTGCCGTACCTTGTGGCGAGACAAAGCACCGGACCGGTCCGGGGGGCCGACCGGCCGGAATGACAATCGCATAATGGCGCAGGCGTTGTTCCGGGAAGCTGTCGAGTCGGATCGGCGGCTTTTTCTTTTTCGGTTTAAGACGTCGTGGCTCGGTGAAAAGCATAAAAAAGGGTTGCTTTAGCCGCTTTCATATAGTATTCTTTTGTTATTAAAGTATACACAATATGAAATGTTATACTTTGGTGAAGAGCCGGTCCGCCAGGGAAGTCAAACCTCGCTGCTGCGAAAAGAGGGGACGCTGCAGGTATCTGCCGCTCTGCTTCTCGGTAGATCACGGCGCGCAGGGAAAGGAGAAAGGCGGCGGACACGTCATAATTGCAAACGTTTTCTCAAATCTGACGAAAATGAGGGTGAGTCGACATGTTCAAAAAGAAGGGGCTGGCTTTACTGCTAGGTATACTTATGGTTGCTTCTTTGCTTGCGGCCTGCAGCAAAAACAACAACGCTGCGGAACCGAGCTCCTCCAGCGCAAGCCCGAGCGGCACGGCGGCGGAGAGCCCGTCTTCAAGCGCCTCCGATAGCCCGTCGGAAGCGGCTCGCAATTTGCAAGGCACGATCAACATTTCCCTGCCCAGCGGTTCCTCGTCGGTATGGAACGCCGTGGCCAACGCTTACATGGCCAAAAATCCGGGCATCAAGGTTACGGTCGATCACAAGCCGCAGGAAGGCTACAAGGAATGGCTGACCGCGCAGTTCGCCGCAGGCACGCCGGAAGTGGACATGGTGGTCAACAACGAAGTGATGTCGCTGAAAAACGAACGGAAATTTATGGACTACTACGCTTATCTGGACAAGATGAACCCGTATACGGGCAAACCTTGGTCGGAATCGCTCGATCTGTCCGCGATGGGGATTAACCTCGAGGGCGTCAGCTCGGAGGATTTTCTTCCGGACCTGAATTTCGAATCCGTGCAGATCGTATGGGTCTACAACAAGGAAATTTTCGATAAAGTCGGCATTGCGGAGGCTCCGAAAACCTTCGACCAGCTAATCGCCGATTTCGAGAAGATCCAGGCGGCCGGATATACGCCGCTGGCGCTCGGGGGAGACTCCATGTCGATGTGGAGCGGCGAAGCCGGCTGGCTCGTGCGAATCTATGCGGACCAATATTTGCGGGATTATATCAATATCAGCCGTTCCCAGGAGCAGGACTATTCGTACGTGCCGGACATCGACGACAAATGGACGTACGATCTGAGCGATCCGTACAACGATGCGAACAGCAATGTGACGAAGAACGAAATACGCCATTGGAAGGCGATCCGCGATAAAGAAGGGCCTTACAAGGTGGTCGGAAATCCGAAATGGGAGGCTTACGCCGACAACCTGAAGCGTCTGTTCCAGTACGTGCCGGACGGTTTTTTCGGAGTGAAGGCCGAGCAGGCGTATAATCTGTTCCTTACGGGCAAGGCGGCGACCTTGATGGGAACGCCGGGGAACTACTTCCAATTGCCGAAGGATTTCGCCGACGAGGAGAAGAGCGGAGCGAAGGGCGGCGTCAAGCCGTTCGACTACGGATTTTTCAACATGCCGTCGATGGAAGGTCCCGAAGTCATGGCGCCGGCCAGAACGATTCAAATTCCGATCGGCTTCTACGGCTTCGTCAACAAATCGGCCGAGCAGAACGAGCTGAACGCCGACTTCATGATGTACCTGACCAGTCCGGAAGGCTACGGCGTGTACATCAAGGCGATTCAGGACAGCGACGACGCTTCGATCGCCGGAGCCCCGGCGCTGAAGGATGTAACGCTCCCTCCGGAAATGGCGGCGGCGTTCGCCAACTTCGAGCAGATCGGCAATACCGAAGGCTACTACAGCCCGGGCAACAGCTTGGCCCGTGGCCTTATGGATTACCAGCCTTCCGTGCAGGACTGGGTAGGAAGCGTGCAGCGCTTCTTCGACGGCCAGCTGACGACGGAGCAGTACCTGAGCGAGCTGCAGACCAATATCGACAAGTATCTCGAACCGGCTCTGAAGAACGCGAAGAAGGAGCTCTCCGACCTGGATACGCCGGAGAGAAGGCCGCCTGAACGTCAATAAGCCGATCCAACGGCACGGGCCGAAGCGAAGCCTGTGCCGTTGGATTTCCTATTGGGAAGAGGCAACCTGCAGGGGGAAGGAGAAGGCAGCATGAGAAAAATCGCATGGCTTGCGATCGCGTTACTATTCGTGCCGGGGCTTTTCCCGAGCGCCGCTTCGGCGCAGGAGCCGTGGGTCGTCGACGACGGAGGGGAGGTCACGTCGATTTCCGCCGGTTCCGATGGCAGCCGCCTTGCGGTCGGCAGCAGATCCGCCAAGGCGTTGGTGTACGACCTGTCCGGCAAGCTTATCTTCGAAACGAAGGCCAACAACGTCGTCAACGCGGTTGAGCTGCTGGATAACGGCGATCTGCTGGCCGCTTCCGACGATCGGAAGCTGTACGCTTACGACGCTCAAGGGGAGCCGCTGTGGACGGCCGATCTCAAGCGCCAGGTGAAGAGCATGTCGGCTTCAACGGACGGCTCCGTCATTGCCGCCGTCGTGCAGCGCAATAACGATCTGCTGTTCATCGACGGCAGGACGGGCGAGCCGCGGGGAGCCGTTCCGATCGGCACGACGATGAAAAACGTTAAAGTGTCGGGCAGCGGGAGTTGGGTCCTCGTCGGCTCTACCGACCAATACGCGCACCTGCTGGACGGCGAAGGGAACATCGTCGCCAAATTCGGAGCGAAGGGCCAGATCCAGGCGATCGACGTGACCGACGACGGAATTTCCGCAATCGGCACGAAGCTGGGCGAGGTGGAGCTGTTCGATGCCGGGGGCAAGGCGGCGCATGCCGCCAAGACGAGGGACTATCCGACCGATGTCGCGTTTTCGGCGGACGGCCGGACGATCGCCGCCGCCGATTTGTCCGGTTACTTTTATATTTTCGACGGGAACGGCAAGAAGCTGTGGGAGACGAAGGCCGGCAATGCCGGACGGGCCGTGGCGTTCGACCCCCAAGGCAAGACGCTGTACGCCGGCACGGACGACGGCCGCATGCTCGCTTTCGATGTCGGCAGCGTAATCGCGGCTTCGAAGAGCGATGCCCGCATGAAGACGATCGTCTGGGGAAGCGCCGCGCTCCTCGGGCTGGCGCTGGCCGCGTTCCTGCTGGGCTGGCTGAGAAGAAGAAACAAGCTGGGAATATTCAAGGAGATTTGGCGTTCGAAATGGATCTATGCCGGTCTTGCACCAAGCTTTGTTCTGATCTTTGCGTTTCTCTATTTTCCGGCATTCTCGGGTTTGTTCCATTCGCTATACCAGTGGCAGCCGGGAGGCCGAACGACCTTCATCGGCCTGGACAACTTCAAGCGCATGCTGCACGACCCGTTCGTCACCAAAGGCATCGGCAATCTGGTCATTCTGATCGTGACAGGACTGATCAAAACGCTAATTCCCCCGCTGATCGTCGCGGAGCTGATCTACCATCTGCGCAGCAAGAAGCTGCAGTATGGATTCCGCACCGCGTTTACGGCCTCGATGGTCATTCCGAGCGTCGCGGGGTTGCTCATATGGCAAAACTTTTACGATCCCAATCTGGGCCTGTTCAACAATTTTCTGCGGCTGATCGGACTCGGCTCGTGGGCGCACGGCTGGCTCGGCGATCCGAATACGGCGCTGTGGGCGCTCATCTTTATCGGCTTTCCGTTCGTCGGCATTTTGCAGCTGCTCGTCTTTTACGCGGGGCTGCTTTCGATCTCGGAGGAGATGGTCGAATCGGCCAAGATCGACGGAGCGACGCTGCCGCGCATCATCCGTTCGATTCATCTGCCGCTGCTGGCCGGTCAATTCAAGTTTCTGATCATTCTCGGACTGATCGGCATCATTCAGGACTTCAACGGCATTCTGATCGTCACGGGCGGCGGGCCGATGGATTCGACTTACGTCCCCGCGCTGCAAATGTATTACGCGGCGACCAAGTTCAGCGAGCTGGGCTATGCGTCGGCGCTTGGAGTGAGCATGTTCGCAGTTATCCTTATCATTACGATCGTCAATCTGAAATTTATTAAAACGGAAGACCAATAGGGAGGGGACGAGATTATGCGGCTGTTCCACATCGTTACGATCCGCCAGCTCGTCATCATCGCGCTCCTGGCGGCGCTCGTCTTTCTGACGCTCGTCCCGATCTTGTTCATGCTCGTCAGCTCTCTGAAGAGCAATGCGCAAATTTTGGGCAATTTCTGGGGGCTACCCGCCCCGGCCAGATGGGGCAACTATGGCGAAGCCTTTCACAGCATCTGGCGCTATATCGTGAACACGCTCGTTTACGCCGTCGTCGGAAGCGTTCTCGTTATGGCGCTGTCCTCGGTGTCCGGCTATTTGTTCGCGAAGAAGACGTTTCCGGGCAAAAATTTCCTATTCATGCTTATGCTCGCGATGATGATGGTGCCGGGAATTTTGACGCTGATTCCGTCCTACGTGCTCTACGAGAACATGGGGCTGACGAATACGCCGTGGGCGATTATTATCGCCTGCGCGGCCGGAGGCCAGATTTTCGGCACGTTTCTGTGCCGCACGTTCATGGCGGGGCTGCCGGGGGAATTGTTCGAGGCGGCGCGCATCGACGGAGCAACGGAGAGGCGGGTGTTCCTGCAGGTCGTTATTCCGCTCTCCGTGCCGATTCTGGCGACTCTGTTCATCATGCAGTCGGTCGGCGTATACAACGATTACATCTGGCCGCTGTTGACGATCCGGGACAGCAGCATTCAGGTCATATCGGTCGGCCTGACGATCTTCACCCGGCAGTTCGGCATTACCGATCTGGGAACGCGGTTCGCGGCTTATTCGATCGCGTCTTTGCCGCTGCTGGCGATTTTCTCCTTCGGCATGAAATATTACATTCAGGGCATGACGCAGGGTGCGTTAAAGCTGTAAGGGGATCGGAGGCGAGCCGCATGACGGACAGAAACGCGCCGATGTATCAAGTCATGATCGAAGAGCTGAAGGCGCAAATCCGCGGCGGAAAATATGCCCCAGGGCAACCGCTGCCGAATCAGCGGCAATTGGCCAAGCTGTATCGTACAAGCGAGATCACATCCCGGAGGGCGCTGACCGAGCTTGTCAACGAAGGCTGCGTCTACAGGGTGCGCGGGAAGGGAACGTTCGTCCGCGGCGGAGAAGCGGAGGCGGAAAGCCCGGCGCCCGTTCGCCATATTTTTTTCACCTATCACAATCTGTCCGTGGATTCGCTTAACCACCGGTACTGGGGAGATATGCTGGAGGCGATAAGCGAGGTTTGCGAGGAGAACGGGGTCGACTTCCATATGTGGGCGGTCGACGAACGCTACCGATTGCCGGAGGAGCCGGGCGCGGCGTACGTGCTGACGACCCCGCCCTGCGACTTCGACCAGAAGTCGCTCGAGAGGTGGCGGGACGAGGGCAAGCGGTTCGTAACCGTTCAGTTCTACTACCCGCATCTGTCCATTCCGTACGTTGTCGCGGACAATTTGACCGGCGGATACTTGGCCACGCAGCATCTGCTGTCGCTCGGCCACAGGCGGACCGGCATCATTCTGACCGGGAGGTCCGTCGTCGATCTGAATCAGGAGTTTTTGCTTCGGCTGCAAGGCTATCGCTTGGCGCTGCAGCGGCAGCAGATTCCTTTCGATCCGGAGCTCGTATGCGTGATGGACGGCGAACTGGAAAGCGCGGAGATGGGCTACCGCGGCTTCAAAGAGCTGATCGGGAGAAGCGGGGAGCGGCCGACGGCGATATTCGTCACCAGCGATCTGAAGGCGTTCGGCGCGCTGAAAGCGGCGCAGGACATGGGGCTCGAGGTGCCCGGCGACATCAGTCTCGTCGGCTACGACGATATTAGAATCAGCGCCTACACGTATCCGCATCTGACGACGATTAACCAGAACACCGCGCAGATCGGCAGAAGGGCGGCGGAAATCTTGCTTCGCGAGCTGCCGAGAAGTCCGGGAGAGCTCGTCAAGGACGAGATTGTGCCGCGATTGATCGTTCGGGGGACGACCGCGGCTCTGCGATAGATACTCGATTTCTTAGAACATGGTCAGCCGCTTGAGAGGAATTGCGAGGAGGCTCGGCGACGTTTCTTCGGTTTTTATAGTCGAAGTCATCTTGACATGAATACGGGTTAATGTGAAAATATAGCTGTGTTGGCACTCGGATGAAGCGAGTGCTAAACCCTCGAACCCCAGCCGAATGCGTTTATGCAGCTAAATTTTACATATCCCGAAAGGAGCAAGATCATGGCCAAGAAACAATTCCAAGCCGAGTCCAAACGCCTGCTCGAAATGATGATCAATTCAATCTACACGCAGCGGGAGATTTTCCTGAGAGAGCTGGTCTCCAACGCAAGCGACGCGGTGGACAAAATCTATTACAAGGCGCTGACCGACGAAAATCTTACCTTTAATAAAGAGGATTACTATATCAAGCTTGCCGTCGACAAAGCTTCCCGCACGCTGACGGTGACCGACACCGGCATCGGCATGACGAAGGACGAGTTGGAGAACAACCTGGGCATCATCGCCAAGAGCGGCTCGCTCGCGTTCAAGAAGGAGAACGAGGCGCAGGACGGCCATAACATCATCGGCCAATTCGGCGTCGGCTTCTACTCGGCGTTCATGGTTGCGGACAAGGTGACGGTGACGAGCAGGGCGCTGGGCAGCGACGAAGCGTACCGCTGGGAGTCGACCGGCGCGGACGGCTATACGATCGAGCCGGCGGAGAAGGAGACGGTCGGCACGGAAATCGTGCTGAAAATCAAGGAGAACACCGAAGAGGACCAGTACGACGAGTTTCTGGAGCAGTACCGGCTTAAGGCGATCGTCAAGAAATACTCCGATTTTATCCGCTATCCGATCAAGATGGACATTACGGGCAGCCGTCCGAAGGAAGGCGACGACAAGGAGTTCGAGGAGTACACCGAGGAGCAGGTCGTCAACAGCATGGTGCCGATCTGGCGCAAAAATAAAAGCGAGCTGACCGACGCCGACTACGAAAACTTCTACAACGAGAAGCGCTACGGCTGGGATAAGCCGCTGAAGCATATCCACCTGAGCGTCGACGGCGCGGTTCGTTACCAGGCGATTCTGTACATTCCGGAAAATACGCCGTTCGATTATTATACGAAGGAATTCGAAAAAGGGCTGGAGCTCTACTCCAACGGCGTGCTGATCATGGAGAAATGCGCGGACCTGCTGCCCGATTACTTCAGCTTCGTGAAGGGAATGGTCGATTCCGAGGATCTGTCGCTCAATATTTCCCGGGAGATGCTGCAGCACGACCGGCAGTTGAAGCAGATCGCCAAGAACATCCGGAGCAAGATCAAGAGCCAGCTGCAAAGCCTGCTCAAGGACGAGCGCGAGAAGTACGAGAAATTCTACGAGGGCTTCGGACGCCAGATCAAGTTCGGCGTATACAACGATTACGGGGCCAACAAGGACGTGCTTCAGGACCTGCTGCTGTTCTACTCCTCCAAGGAGCAGAAGCTGACGACGCTGGACGAATACGTGTCGCGCATGCCGGAGGAGCAGAAATTTATCTATTACGCGACCGGCGAATCGAAGGAACGGATCGAGAAGCTGCCGCAGACGGAGCTTGTCGCCGACAAGGGCTACGAAATCCTGTATCTGACCGACGATATCGACGAATTCGCGGTGAAGATTATCGCCAGCTACAAGGAGAAGGAATTCAAGTCGGTCTCCAGCAGCGATCTGGGCATCGAACCGGACGAGAAGGACAAGGAGAACGAAGCCGAGGCCGAGGAGAGCAAAGAGCTGTTCGAGGCGATGAAGGAATTCCTCGGCGACAAGGTGAAGAGCGTACGGGCGTCCAAACGTCTGAAAAGCCACCCCGTCTGCCTGAGCACCGAGGGAGATTTGACGATCGAGATGGAGAAGGTGCTGAACGCGATGCCGAGCAGCCCGGGCGTAAAAGCCGAGAAGGTGCTCGAGATCAACGTCAATCACGCGGTATTCCAATCGCTTAAGGACGCTCAAGCCAAGGACAAGGAGAAGCTGAACCTGTACACGAGTCTGCTGTACAACCAGGCGCTGCTTATCGAAGGCTTGCCGATCGGCGATCCGGTCGAGTTCACGAACGATATTTGCAAGGTGATGGTATAAAAAAGAAGGGCCGGCGGCCGATTCGCTGTTCGCGAATCGATCGTCGGCCCTTTTGCGGCTCATGAATCGGCTGTCGGCTCTTTAGCGTCCGGATCGTCGGCAGGCTCGAATACATGGTACGTATTTTTGCCTAATTTTTTCGACTTGTACAGGGCGATGTCGGCGCTTCTGCACAGCGCGTGGGGATCGTCGCCGTGCTCGGGAGCGAAGGCGATGCCGATGCTTACCGTAAGCTCCTGCCCGTACGATTCCGCTTCCGAATCGATCGCCCGGCGAACCGAGCTCAGCAGGAGGCGGGCCGCGGCTTCCGCTTCCTCCGGCGCGGCGGAGGGCAGGAGCATAACGAACTCGTCCCCTCCGAGCCGGTAGGCGAAGCCCCGGCTTCCGGCCGCCGAGCTGATCTCCCGCGCGACGCCGCGCAGCAGCCGGTCGCCGGCCTCGTGGCCGAGCCGGTCGTTAACGATCTTGAAGTTGTCCAGATCGATCATCAGCAGTCCCGGCGAGTCGTGGGACTTTGCCAGCGCTTCCCGAATATCGTCTTCGAAGGAGGCCCGGTTTTTCAAGCCGGTCAGACTGTCGTGGAAAGCCAGATACATCGGCTTGGCCACCCAGTCGGCGATCAGCATCGACAAACCCGCGGCCACGACGAGAATGCCGAGCAATTGCAGCAGGAACATTCTCGTATTGACGCGAAGCACGGCATTCAGCTCGTTCTCGTTGTAGACGATCTCCAGAATTTTAACCTTGGTCGCGCCATCGTCGTATTGCGATTCGTGCCGGACGTATCGGTATATCGTCGTCTCGCGGTCCGTCTTCTCGCGATACTCCATCGTCCTTCCGGTGGCCAGAGCGGCGTCGAAAGCCCGCTTTCTTTCCCCCTCAAGCGTTGGTCCCGCCTCCGGGCTGCCCAGAAGCCGCCGTCCGCCGAGGTTCAGCACGTGAATCTCGTTTATAGAAGAATTATCCCGCAGAATTCCGTCTACCGTCCGGGCAAAATTGAATTCCCGGAAGATCGGGCTGTTCTCCAGGGAATAGCCGAGCTCCACGATATATTTTTTGTCCGCGGTCGCTTGGTAGCTGTATTTCATCAGTTGTCCGGAATGCTGCTGCGTATCCACGCCGTCTTGATAAAAACCGCCGTCGGCCCGCCGCTCGTCCAGAATTTTGGCCAACGTTGCGCAGCAATGGTCGAAATCGAGCCCGATATCGGGCGAATAGCTGCTGTAGACGATGGTGTTGGCCTCGTTAATGATATAGACGTCCACGCCGTAGGCATCCTTGAGGCTCTGAAAGTCCCAGTCGTCGAAGCTCGGATCGGCCTCGTATTTGGCGATCAGCTCGCTAGAGACCACTTTCATGCTTCGCGTCAGGCTTTCCCCGAATATGGCGTAGGCTTTGTCGAGCGTATCCAACGCGTTCCGGACCGATATTTCATACAGCTCGATCTGTTTATCCGTATTCGAGATCGCTTGATCTCTCATTCTGAGATGATCCGTAGTCGCCACCAATGCCGAAATCAGCATGGCGAACAGGAGCAGGGCGCAGGCCAGCTTGAATTGAAACCGCGATTTTACGTTGGACAAAGGTGATCTCTCCTGTCTGAACGAAGATGCAAAGTCCTGCGCCTGGCGGAATTTCAAGCGGTCGGCCATGGGAGACCGGCGTTACAGCATCAGCTCCAGCCACTGTTCCTTCGTAACCGGCCCTACGTAGAAGGGCAGATCGATCCCGTCCAGCGCCTCGCCGACAGCCGCCGCCTCGTAGCGGACGCCGACGAACCGGGCGGCCAGCTCGGCGCTGTCGCCGCGGCCGAAGAAGTCGCCGTAGATCGCGGCTCCGGCAATTATGCCGTCCTCGACCTGCAGCCGCACGTCGAATGTGCCGGCGCCTTCGATCCGTTTCGTCTGGCGCACGTTAAACGCCGGGGAACGTCCGTAGTTCCATTCCCAGCTGCGGTAGCGCTCGTCCGCCAGCTTGCGCACGTTGGCCCAATCCTGCTCGCTCAGCTCGTAACGGGGAATTTCCGCCTCCCCTTCGAACAGGGTAACGAGCAGCTTTTCCCGGAACTGCTCGACCGTCATCGGCTCCCGCAGAAATTCCGAGATGTTGGCGACCCGGCTGCGAATCGATTTGGTCGCCTTCGAGACGTACTTCTCGGCGTTCGCCTTCAGCGCGGACACGACGTTCTCGATCTCCGAGTCGAACAGCAGCGTGCCGTGGCTGAACATTTTGCCCCGCGTGGAGAACTGCGCGTTGCCGGATATTTTCCGTTCTCCGACCTGCAGATCGTTGCGACCGGTCAGCTCCGCTTCGACGCCCATTTTGTGCAGCGCGCGCACGACCGGTTCGGTAAACTTCTTGAAATTGTGGAACGATTGTCCGTCGTCCTTCCTAATAAAGCTGAAATTCAGATTGCCCAGGTCGTGATAGACGGCTCCGCCGCCGGACAGCCTGCGCACGACGCGAATGCCGTTGCGCTCCACGTATTCCGCGTTGATCTCTTCCACCGTGTTCTGGTTTTTGCCGATAATGATCGACGGTTCGTTGATGTAGAACAGCAAGTAGTCGTCCGTGTCCGGAAGCGACCGCAAAATATATTCTTCCAGCGCCAGATTCAGCGTCGGATCGGTTATCCCGTTGTTGCTGATGAATTTCATCGGTTTCCCTCCACATTAAGGTTGATCCACTCAACTCTCTATTGTACCTCCGAGACTCGAGGCTGTCACATCGTTCCGTATTTGGCCGTCAGCTCGGCCAACAGCCGCCGGATATCCGCGACCAGCCGCTCCGGGTGCTCCACGGTCGCTTCGCCGCCCAAGCCGAGAAAAAACTTGGCGAAATAAGGAAGCTCGCTCTCCGGAACGCGCTGATCCAGCCGTCCGCTTCCGTCCTCGCGCACTTCGATGTGCGGAACGTGCGACAGCTCCCCTTGGCATCTCTGCACGCCCTCCCGGCTCAATTCGGCGACGATGCGGACGTCGATCCGCTCCTTGCGGCCGAATTCCTCCCAGTTGCCGAGGTGGACATGGCGGTGATCGAGCGGCTCGATCCCGGTTTCGTCGAAGGCGGCCGACTCTATCCGGTCGCAGCGGAACAGACGGAATCCCCGGCGAAGAAAGCAGTAAGCCGGGCAGTACCAGAAGCCGTTGCTCGCATAGATGCCGACCGGCTGGATGCTCCGCTCCGAGTCCTCCTTCTTGCTTCCGTAGCGGATCGTCACCACCCGTTGGCGCACGGCCGCCTCCAGCAGGAGGCCGAGGCAGTCGACCTTCTGCCGCCGATCGCGGGCGTGGAAGTCGACCCGGTTTTTCATCTCGTCGATGCGGTCGCGAACGTCTCCCGGCATATAGTAGTAAAACTTCTGAAGCGCGGAGGACGATTCGGCCTCGAAGGGAAGCGACAGATAGTGCCGCAGCGCATGGCTGGCGAAAAACATCGCCGCCGCCTCGTCCACGCCGAACGCGATCGGAGGGAGAATCCGCTCCTTCAGCACCTGGTAGCCGCCGTGCGGGCCGACCTCGGAGTAGAGCGGGACGCCGAGCTCGCCAAGCTCCTGCAAATCTCGCAAAATCGTCCGCGACGATACGCCGAATTCAGCGGCCAGCTCCTTGACCGTAAACTTGCGCATCCGGTTCACGGTCATCATCAGTTCCATTAAACGCTTCGACTTCGACATCGTTTTTCCTCCTCTATTTGGCGCAATTATGACAGAGGTTGTCATTATTATAAGCCATAGCAGGCAAGGGGACCAATTTGGCCCCGCAGCCGCTTATGAAAAGGAGAGAACGAAGATGAACGAGCTGCAGGAGAATGAAGGGTTTGCTGTTCGGGGATGCGGACAAGCTGGCGGCATGGATGGCGTCGGGACAGGCGGATCTGAAGCGATATATGGAGGGCTTGCCGGACGAG
The DNA here is from genome assembly GCF_042431195.1 of Cohnella cellulosilytica. Taxonomy (NCBI): domain Bacteria; kingdom Bacillati; phylum Bacillota; class Bacilli; order Caryophanales; family Paenibacillaceae; genus Cohnella; species Cohnella cellulosilytica. The sequence goes on along the minus strand of NZ_JBHMDN010000013.1, from coordinate 144,590 downwards.
GATTTTCTGCGGAAAAAAACAAAGCCGTTTTATCTGGAGCACGGCTCTGTGCAGGCCAAGTGGCTGATCGAGATCGTTACGCCCGCCCAGCACCATCGCGGGCAAATGTTCAACTACATGAAGGTGCTGGGCTGCGAGGGCATGTACTATTAGACGCTAGACAGAGTAGGCGCTTTTCATTTTATCCAGGCCGAATCGGGCCAGCTCGGGAGCCGACAGGCCGCCGACGCCGCGCAGGAACAGCTCCAGCGACAGATACCCCCGATAACCGAGCCGATCCAGCCGCCGGGCGAATTCGCCGGAGGGCGCGATTCCGTCGCCGGGAAACAGGCGGTCCTCGTCGCCGATCGTCTCCCGCGGGGGCTGCTCGGGATAATCGTTCGCGTGCACGATGCCGATTCTGTCCGCGGACAGAAAGTCGAGATCGGCGAGCGAGCTTCCGCCCGTGTACATGTGGAACGGGTCGAGCAGCAGCGTCGCGTCCGGAACGCGGCTCTGCATCGCGACGTATACCGCTTCGCTCAACCGATTCAGCTTGGGGGCCCGGCCCCAAAATTCCAGCACCGGAGCGACGCCGTGCCTGCGGCACCGTTCCGCCAAGACGGCGAACCGTTCGGCGATCTCGTCGAGCGAGGCGTCCGCGACGTCGCCGAACGGGGGCGCGGCGAACGACGGGCAGCCCAGCTCGGCCAGCAGCGCCAGCTCCTCGTCGGTCTGCGCCGCGGCTTGGCGGCGGACCGCTTCGTCGTCGTCGGCCCACGGAATGAACGAAATTGCGTTGGCGATCTCAATGCCGGCGTCGGCGGCTTCCCGCCGCAGCTCGGCCGCCGAACCGCCGCCTGCCGCATATTGCTGCAGGTCCTTCATCCAGATTTCGATTCCGTCGTAGCCCGCCTGGGCGGCAATGCGAATTTGCTCCCGGATGCCAAGCTTGTACGGGAACAGCGTGGACGCGTTAAGCGCCGCGCGAAAAGGAAACATGGGCAGCACGCTCCTTCTGGTTAAAAGTCTCCGAAAAACACCCGATTGGACGGGTACAACGCATCCTCGTCGTTCGCCGGGGCCAGATCCTCGTATTTGGGCTTGTAGTACTTGGCCCGATAGTCGGTGGCGGTGATCGCTTTCGCCGCCTTGAATACCCGGCAGAAATAATTTTCGTCCGCGAATCCGACCTCGAAGGCGATCTCCTTGACGCTCATCCGGCCGTACAGCAGCAGCTGGCAGGCGCGGTCGATTTTTTTGCGCACGATCGTCTCCTTGGGCGTCATGCCCAGATGGCGGGAGAACGACCGGGCCAGATGCTCCGGCGTCCATCCGACCTGCCTGGCCAGCTGATCCACGGTCAGCGGGGAGGACGGATGGCTGTCGATCACGCTCAGCGCTTTGGCGAGCTGGGGCGGCAGCCGTTCCGTCTCCGGCGATTCGTCCGCGGCCAAGGCGTCGATCTCCGACAGCAGGGAGAGCAGGAGCAGGCTGCCCCGATCCTGCAGCTTATCCGGCCTTAAGAAAGCGATGGCGTTGATCTGCTTCATGAGCGAGAAGAGCAGCTCTCCCTGATACGGAATAACCGACGGGCCATCCGGCTGCAGCACGGCGAGCAAGTCGTCGGGGAGCGCCTTCAGCCAGAAGTGGATGAACAGATGCCTCGTCGGCTTGTGCGGATCGTAGCGATAGCTGTGAACCTCCCCCGGACGGGTCAGGACGAAGCAGGGCTTGTTCAGGGAAAACTCCCGTTCTCCGACGCGATAGACGGATAAGGTCCCTTCGGGAAAATAAAGCACCTCGTAATCGGGAATTTCCCGTTCCTCGAGCTCCGTCCCCTGCTTCTTCACGAAATCTCCCAGCACGCGAATGGATGGAAGCTTCAGCGCGGCGCGAAGCCCGGCCGGCTGCCCGCCGGTCTGATCGGGCTCCGGGAATGCGGCGGTCTTGGTCATATGCGGGCACCTCCCGGCATCGCTTACCCGGCGTTCTTGCGGTTCAAGCCCAGCTCGGACAGATTGCGGTAGCTGATGGCCAGACTGTCCAGCGGATCGCGGCGGCACGCGTCCTGCTCGACGATCAGCCACTCCGTTCCGACCTCGGCCGCCGCGTTCGCGATGTCGCGGAAGTCGAGAACGCCTTCCCCGATCTCCGCGAAGAAGCGCTCCTCGCCGGCTTCCATGTCCTTGATGTGCAGCAGCGGGCAGCGGTCCTGCAGCTTGCTCAGGAAGGCGACCGGATCTTCTCCTCCCTTGGCGACCCAGTAGGTGTCGAGCTCCAGCTTGACGAGCTCCGGATCGGTCTCCCGCAGGAGGAGATCGAGCACGTACTCTCCGTCATACTGCGCGAATTCCCAGTCGTGGTTATGGTAGAGGAAGGTCGTGCCGCCGTCGCGGCATTGCTGTCCGATCCGGTTGAACCGTTCGGCTTTGCGCAGCGCATCCTCCCTGGACTCGAACTTCATCGAGACGGCGACGTACCGCCCGCCGACCTGATGGAGATAATCGATAAGGCGGCCGAAATCAACGTCGAGATTGTCGAACGAGGCGTGAGCTCCGACGACCTGAAGGTTTAAGCGGTTGAGAAGCTCCTTCTGTTCGGCGACCGTCATTCCTTCCGGCGGAGGCCCGAGCTCGATGCCCTCGTAGCCGATGGCGGCGATCTTCTCCAACGTTCCGACATAATCTCGGCTCAACGCCTCTCGTACGGTATAAGGCTGGACGGCGATCGGAAATTTCTTCACGGACAGCAGCTCCTTCTATCGAAAAATGATGGGCTTAACGCTCGGCCGCCGGCTTAAGCGTCGAGCCGGTTATATTTCAGGCCAAGCGGCAGCGGATCGGGGCGTTCGACCGTCGAGGCTACGGCGACGTGCCGCTCCTCGCGCGACGATTCGAAAATGCCGAGCGAGACGTCGAGCACGTGACGGGCCAGCGCGCCGCTCGCGCGGTGGCCGCGGCCTTCGCGAATCGCATAGGCCATGTCGGCCAGCCCGATGCCGCGGGTGTCCTCCGTAAAGCCGTGGGCGATCGGGAACTCCTTGGTCTCGCCGCTCGGGAATTGCACGGCGACGCGTCCGCCGAAGAAGTTCGGATCGTTCGCGATCAGGTTGCCCTCCGTGCCGAAGATCTCCAACCGCGGCGTATATCCGAAGCTTTCCTTGGCCGCTTGCAGGCTGCCGACCGCGCCGCCGGCGAAATCGAACAGCGCGGAAATATTCGTCGGCGCTTCGATCGGCACCGTCTCTCCGTAGGCCGCCGATTTCGGATTTCGCACCGTCATCTCCCGGTGCAGCTGCCGGGCCATTCCCGACACCTTGCGCACCGGACCGAGCAGGAATACCATCGCGGTCAAATAGTAGGGGGCCATGTCCATGATCGGGTCCCCGCCGAACTTGAGGAAATTGCGGAAATTGGGATGCAGTCCGTTCCAGGCGTTGCCCATGACGATCGTTCCGTTGGCGGAATAAGGCGTGCCGATCCAGCCGTCGTCGATCAGCTTTCGGCAGGTTTGCAGTCCGCCGCCGAGGAACGTGTCGGGCGCGCAGCCCACGAGCAGGTTCCGCTTCGCGGCCAGCTCCAGCACTTCGTCCGCCTCCTCGCGGGTCAGCGCGAACGGCTTCTCCGTATAGACGTGCTTGCCGGCTTGCAGAGCCGCCAGATTGAGCGGAGCGTGCGCGGCCGGAGCCGTCAGGTTAAGCACAAGCTCGATATCGGGATCGGCCAGCAGCTGTTCTACGTTCCAGGCGTTCGGAACGCCGAATTGCTCCGCGCGCTTCGCGGCCAGCTCCGGAACTTGATCCGCAACCGCTTTCACCTCGATGATGGCGTCGAACGTTTCCGTTAAATTTTTCAGATAGATGCCGCTGATCTGTCCCGTGCCCACGACTCCTACGACCACTTTGCGCATGGAAATCCTCCTCTACGAAATCGTCTGTCTCGCTCTCATTATTGCTCAGCGCGCCCAAACTCTCAATAGAGAAAGCAGGCGCCGAACTGGACAAATCTGATATTGTGCGACGGCGAAGCGAGGAGCGCTCTTGTTGCTCCGAACGGGGCAATGCTATCATTAGAAATCGTTAAGCTGCGTCATACGCAGAGTTCCGGGCAAAAAAGTTCGTTTTTCAAACGGATCTTGCAGGATCAAACTTCATTTTTTCGTGAAAAAGAGTAATCTGAACAGTAGCGGACCGGGAGCAGCGGCAGTTAATATTGAAAGCGCTTCACAACAAGGCGTAGAGACAGGGGGACGGAAATGAAGCGTATGCTGGAAGGAATGAAGCTTAGAACGTGGTATTCGAAGTTTTTCTTGTCTTTCGTCGTTTTATCGGCTGCGATGGCTTTGACCGTAACGACGCTGCTGTCGCAGGCATTCTCCAGGGGCTCGGCGGAGCAGATCAACGAAATTTCGCAGAAGAGGCTGGAGCAGAGCAGAAGCATGTTCGAGTTCGTGCTCGATCAGGCCCGGCTCGTCGCGCTGCAGCTGTCGCTGGACAACGATCTTATCCGGACGATGAACAGCCCGGAGCCGACGGCGGATTATTTTCTCTATAGCGCCACGCTCAGGAAGATCAACGATCAGATGCTAACGAACAAAAACATATATTCGATCACGCTTTACAACGGGTTAAGCGAGACCTTGATCGGGACGGACCGGGATAAGGCGAAGGCCGAGAAGGAGACAATCGCTTGGCTGACGGAGTCGCAGACCGTTCAAAGCTTGGGCCGGGCGATTCCGCGCAGGCTGAAGATCGAGGGACGGGAGGAGCCGGACGAGCGGGTCTATACGGTGTTCTGGTACGACCGCAATTACGAGAGCCGGGAGATTACGAGCGCCATCATACTGAACTTGACCTTGGACGGCTTCGCCGATCAGCGGGCAGGGACGGTCGAGGGCGACAGGTTTCTGATTCTGGACCAGACGGGACGCCTCGTCTTCTCTCCCGGGGCGGAACGATTTCTCGACGATCTCTCGGATACGGCCCTCGTTCAGCGAATTCTATCCTCCGGGACGAACGAAAGCTTCATAGACGGGACGGACGGCAGGAGGACGCTCGTTTCCTCGGTCTATTCGGAGCAGCTCGGCTGGTATTTCGTCTCCGCGATTCCTTACGAGACGGCGACGAAGCCGATCTCCGACATCCGCAGGACGGCGATCTGGACTTGCCTTGCTCTATTGGCGTTGGCTTTGGGCGCTTCGGCCGTCCTGAGCGGGATGCTGTCCTCTCCGCTGTCCAAGCTGGCTCGGAAGGTGCTTGATTCTCCGATCGATACGGGGAGCATGGCGGAGAGGAAGCTGAGCGAAATGGAGATTCTGAACCGTTTCTACGCCAATGTAACGGAGAAATACGAGCGGCTCGAAGCGACGAGCCGCAGCTCGCACCTGTCTATGAAGGCGGAGTATCTCAAGGAGCTGCTTCACGGCATCCGCGTGCCGGAGTCGGGGGACGCCGCGCAGTACGGGCTGAACGTCGATCCGGCCGGAGCGGACGCGCCGCTGCTGGTGGCGGTTCTGAAGCTTGACGGCATCGCGGAGCTGGCGGTGCGCAAGGACGAGCTCGATCATACGGTCCGGGCCGTGCTGTCCGACTTCGCGGAGCGTTATCTGAAGAGCAGAATCGCCTGCGACGTCGTTAAGGTCGACAAGGAAATCGTTCTGCTCATCGGAGCGGCCGGGACGCCGCAGAGCGCGGCCATACAAGCGCTAAGCGACTTGCAGCGGGAAGTGGCGCGGGATTACGGCGTGACGCTGACGATCGCCATCGGCCAGCCGGCACGCGGCGGGCACGAGGTTGGCGACGCTTATTTGAGCGCGAAGGAGGCGGCCTTGTACCGGCTCGTCCACGGGGAAGGAAAAATTCTTTTCTATGAAGAGATCGCGTCCGGGCTTGACGCCGATTTCGAATACCCGCACGCCAGGCAGAAGGCATTGCTGGAAACGATAAAAGCCGCGAAGGAAGACAAGGCGGAAGCGGCCGCGGCGGATTTCTTCCGCGAGCTCAGACGCGCGCCCTATCCGATGATCCGGTCTGCCGTGCGGTATCTGCTGTTCTCGCTGCTCTCCGCGGCCGCTCCGAGCTCGACCGCTTCGACTGCTTCGGGCAGTTACCTCGGAGCGCTGGAAGAGCTGGAGAAGATGGAGTCCTTGCAGCGGATCGAGGAATGGTTCGCGGAGTACGCGAGGACGGCAATCCGGGCGGCGATGACGAGCAAGAAGCATCCGAAGTCGGGGCTCGCCGAAGATATCGCCTCGTTCCTGGAGGGGCAGTACGGCAATCCCGAGCTCTCGATTGAGCTGGTGGCGGAACGGTTTCACTATAATGGAATTTATTTCGGCAGACTGTTCAAGGAGCTGTTTAATCGGACGTTCCTGGAATACGTGACCGAGCTGCGGATTCGCAAAGCGAACGAATACCTGGCGGATTCGAAGCTGACGGCGAAGGAGGTCGGGGAGAAGGTAGGCTTCCTCAACGCCTCGTACTTCGTCACCTGGTACAAGAAGCATACCGGCCTTGCGCCGACCGAGTATCGGAAACAGAGATAAGGCGCGGCGGCGCATCCGGTCCGATCGTCTGCGGCGCGGACGTTTGAAAAGCTGCGATACGCGCCGCAGGCGCTTTTTCAAAGGCCCGAACCTCAGCGAATAAAAACGAAGTTGCTTATTCAAACTTGTCGCTCCGTCGATGTAAGCGCTAAATTGGAGACCGTAAGCCGAGAGGCGAGGCAAGGAGAAGGGGGTGAGCAACTTGAGGAGAGCCGCGCGCTTCTTATCGGCCGATCTCGTCAAAAACCGTTTTTTGTACGTATTGGCTTTACCCGGACTCGTTTATTTCCTGCTCTTCTGTTATTGGCCGATGGCCGGGGTCGTCGTGGCGTTTAAGGAATACCGGATGGACCTGGGCATCTTCGGAAGCCCGTTTAACGGTTTGGACAATTTCAGGTTTCTGACGGTCGATACGGCATCGGTTCTGAAAGCGATCTTCAATACGCTGTTTCTGAACGCGCTGTTCATCGGAATCGGAACTTTCCTGGCCGTGCTGACCGCGCTTCTGGTGAACGAGATCCGCTTTGCTTTATTCAAGAAGGTTTCCCAATCGCTCATTATTTTGCCGAATTTCATTTCCTGGATTATCGTCGCCGTGTTTGCCTATAACTTCCTTAACACGGATTACGGCATACTGAACGGATGGCTGAAGGGCTTGGGAATCGATCCGGTCGGCTGGTACAATCGCGCCGAATTGTGGCCGGGCATTCTGGTCGCGCTGTATTCCTGGAAGACGGTTGGGTTCAACAGCATCATCTATCTTGCGGCCATTGCGGGAATCGACCAGGAGCAATACGAATCGGCGGCGTTGGACGGCGCGAGCAAGCTCAGGCAGATGTGGCACATTACCGTGCCCGGCATTTCCAAGACGATCATCATTTTGCTGCTGCTGGCGGTCGGCCGGATTTTCTACGGAGATTTCGGCATGATTTACGGACTCGTAGGCGATAACAGCCTGCTGTTCTCGACGACCGACGTTATCGATACTTACGTGTATCGCGCGCTGCGCACTTTGAACGACGTCGGGATGTCCTCGGCGACAGGCTTGCTGCAATCGGTCGTCGGCTTCGTTCTCGTCTTCGCGGTCAACGCCGTCGTCCGCAGACGCGACAAGGATTCCGCACTGTTCTAGAACAAGAATCCGGAAAGGAGTCAACCGATGAAGCACCGATCGCCCGGCGACCGCATCGTCACGGGATTCGCCTACGTTTATTTGCTCTTGTTCGTCATCGCCGCGATTATCCCGTTCATGACCATCGTCTCCACGTCGCTGACCGACGAGCGTTATATTCGGGCGAACGGATTCGATCTGTTTCCTCACGAATTGTCGCTGGAAGCCTACAGGTTCGTGCTGGGCAGAGGGTCCGCCATTCTGGACGCGTACCAAGTGACGGCGATCGTCACCGTGGCCGGCACTTTGTTGAGCCTGCTGCTGACGACGATGATGGCGTTCGCTTTGTCCCGGAAGGAATGGAAGATGGCGGGACCGATCTCGTTCCTCGTCTATTTCACGATGCTGTTCAACGGCGGCCTCGTTCCGTGGTATATCGTGACGACGAAGTATTTGCATCTGTACGATCATCTGCTCGCTTTGATTTTGCCGTATGCCATTAACGCGTTTAACCTGCTGATCATGAGAAGCTTCATCTCGACGATCGACAACTCGATTTTCGAAGCCGCCAAAATCGACGGAGCCAACGAAGTCCAGCTGTTGTTCCGGATCGCGCTGCCCTTGGCGCTGCCGGGAATCGCCACGATCTGCCTGTTCTATGCGATCAGCTACTGGAACGACTGGTGGCTTGGGCTCATGCTCGTCAGCGACAGGGAGCTGTATCCGCTGCAATTGCTGATCCGGGCCATCACGTCCAATATCACGTATGCGGCATCAGGCTCTGCGAATTCGTCGATCGCTGCGGCAGCCATCCCCAAGGAAGGCGTAAAAATGGCGACGACGGTGCTGACGATCGGGCCGATCATTTTGCTGTACCCGTTCCTGCAGCGTTATTTCGTTAAAGGACTGACGGTGGGCAGCGTTAAGGGATAAGCGAGAGCCGCGGCGCTTCCGCGAGGTTCGCATTTACGGCCGTACGGAGCGTTGTTTAAACAGATTGTTCAAAAAAAGGGAGGACAAGATATGCGCAGTTCTATTGGAAAATGGTTGGGAGTCGTTCTATCCGGCATGCTGCTGGCCGCATTGGCGAGCGCGTGCGGTTCATCTAATAATGGGGGTGCCGCGTCTCCTGGCGGAACCGTCGCGCTGTCGGAGCAGGCAAGCGAGTCGGCGCCAAGCTCGGAGCCGCTGCCGGTCGTGACGCTCAATATCGTCTATCCGGGAGATCCGCAGCCGGATCAGGATACGGTTACGGCGGCGCTGGAGAAGAAATTGGCGGAAGACGGAGTTAACGTGAAATTAAAATACCAATACATCCCTTGGGGCGACTATTACCAGAAGCTGCCGATCATGCTGACTACCGGCGATCAGGTCGACATCATGTGGACCGATCCGAATCTTCTGGGCACGTTCGTCAAGTCGAACTCGATCGCCCCGCTCGACGATGCGTTGGCTAAGAACGGACAGGCCATCGTCGCGGCGCTTGACGAGAAATACTGGCCTCCGGTCACGGTGAACGGCCAGAAATACGGCATTCCGGCCGGCGCTCTGGGTACGACGAAAGGGTATTACACGGCGACGCTGCGCAAAGATTTGCGCGAGAAATACGGCTTGCCCGAAGTGAAGACGATGGACGACCTGCTCGCGTATGCCGAAGCCGTCAAGACGAACAATCCGGAGATGATCGTATTCAACGAGCCTCCGGCCGGGTTCCTACGGGGAGAGCCGGTGCAAAGCACCGTTTCCGACGGCATCGTGTTCAACTACGCCACGCTGAAGGCGGAAGCGAAATACGATCGTCCCCAGTCGCTGGAGGATGCGCGCTATAGCCGGATGCTGTACGAGAAAGGGTATATCGACAAAGACGTGATGGTCGGACGCGACATCCGCGCCGATTTCAATTCCGGCAAAGCCGCCGTCGGCGGCGGAGACGTATACGAGTATAACAACTATTTCCGCAACATCGCGGTGGACGGCGCGGAGGTCGAGTTCGTGAAGATCCCGCTGACGACGGAGCCCTACATGCCCACGACGACCTGGAACTTCCAGAGCGTCGCGGCAACCTCCAAAAATATCGACCGGGCGATTCTGTTCCTGAACTGGATTCAGCAGAGCGAAGACAACTACGACATGATGACGAACGGGATCAAGGGGACGCATTACGACGTCAAGGACGGGGCGATCGTAGTTCCGGAAGGCGCGGATGCGGCCAAAATCGGCTACGCCCCTCCGGAGTGGATGTGGCAGAATCCGAAGTTCCTGAAGCCGAAAGCTTCCGACGCGCCGGATTTCATGCAGCAGCTGCAAGATTTCGATAAGAATACGAAGCTGTTCAGCCCGATCATGAGCTTTAACTTCGACCAGACGCCGGTCAAAACCGAGCTGGCCGCGATGAGCACGATCGAGAACAAGTACAAGTACGGCATTACGGCCGGCGTGCTGGACCCGGAAACCGCGGTTCCCGAGTATGGCGCGGAGCTGAAGAAGGCCGGTTTGGACAAAGTTATCGCCGAGTTCCAGAAGCAGGCGGACGCTTTCCTGGCCGCTTCGAAGTAATCGATAAGCAGGGCTTTCCCATTAGCAGAGTTGCTTAAAATGATCGACCAAAAAAGAAGGTGTATATACCTCCCTCCGATGCTATACGCTCCCGAAATCTGAATAGGAAGACCCGTGATAAGGTGATTTCAGGAGCGTATGAGGCAGTCTACGGGAGGTATATACACCTTGCACCTTTATTATCGATTATTTTCCTGAGCAACTTGACAGGGGACAGCCCCTCTTCCCGAGTTCGATTTAATTCTAATTTGGAGGCGTTTACACATGAAAAAGAAGTCGATTGGCTTTGCCGCAAGCCTGCTTTCCGTCTTTCTGGCCAGCGCTCCGGCCTATGCCAGCTTCAGCGCCGAATACGTGGCGGAAAGCGCGTCCACGGTAACCGTGCATCCCGGCGAGACGGGCAGCTTCTGGGTCGATTTGAAAAACGCGGGCAGCGATACGTGGCTGTTCGGCTGGCCGACCCACGAGGTCGTTTTGGCTCATACCGATAGCTCGTATTCGCAGGAAACGAGCTCGATTATGACCGGGTATGACAAATGGTTGAGCTACAGCCGTCCCGCAGCGCCGAATTATTCGGGAATTGCGACAGGGGGAACGGGCAGATTCCAGTTCGGCTTTACGGGACAGGAGGAGATCGGCACAAGCCGAGTGTACTTGCGCCCGGTGAAGGAGGACGGAACGTTCCTGGAGGATCTCGGACTCTGGTTCGACGTCAACGTCGTGCCCTACCCTTCGTTTTCTTTGGCCGCGGGCGCTCCGTCCTCCAATCAAGTCTCGTTAAGTTGGGCCAAATATACGGGAAGCGGGTTCGGCTCGTACAAGATTTACAAGTTTCCGAAAACCTATCCGCAATTGCGAACGTACTCGGGCGGAGACTGGAGCAAAAATTTTCAATACCTGCCGCAGATGCATCCTTATTACCTGGACGCGACGATCGCGAATTTGAATGCGCTTACTTATACAAGCTCGCTGGAGGACGAGAAGTCTTACGTCTACATCGTCGACGTCTGCGATGCCGCCGGCAATACGATTGCAAGATCCAACGCGATCGACGTGCGGAACGTCTCCAGTTACTTGGTCAAGCCTCAAGAGAGAGGCCAACGGATTTACTACGATCCGCAATTGGGAGATTACCGCAACACGGAGACGAGAGGGTACATCGAGAGCAGCATGCGGTGGAGCACCGATTCCGCGGAGATGCTGCTGGCGTTGAAGAAGCTGCCCGAAACCTACGCGCTCGCAACGACGCAGAATCTGGCCGATTTCGTGAAAGAGAGCATGCCGAGAGGACTGGCGACGCATCGTTGGGCGGATTTCCGTTACGGGCAAGGACAGAGCGTCTTCGTGGACCCGCAGTTCAAGTTCGACAACGGCATCTATCTCGTCACGGGTGATCTGAGCGTGCCGAGAATTACGTTTAAGGAAAGCACCTATGGAGCCGAGCCGCTCGGAGCGCTTCGGTTCGCTTACGGCTACGACGGACTGACGCCGATCGAACTGACGGCTCCGACGACGAGGTCGGTCACCTTCGATCCGGAGACCAATGCGATGATCGTGGAATTCTCGAAAGAAGAAAACCGGGTGCGCGTCTCCTTCAAGGTGACGATTCATGGAGGCGTAGCCGAAGTGGAAGGCTCGATCGTGCCGACGAGCGGCTCGGTAACGAATCCAAGGCTGATCGTGAAAGCGGCGAACAACGACGGCATCGGCAGCACGACTTTCTTCGACTCCGTGAAGCAGTGGGGGAGCCAGGCTTGGCTGCTCTACGACGACGGCCAAGGCTTCGTCAGAGGAGAGGATCTCGCCAAGAACAATCCGAGCCGGTTCGAGGGCATTCTGCAATCGAACGGCAGCTCTTATTTCAAATATAGCGGAACGTTGACGCAGGGCTCGACGTGGAACGAGTATTTGGAAAAGATCCGATTCGGCTCCCATATGCTCGGCGGGACGGCGGACAGCTACGAGCCGACGGTCTACAATTCTTCCACGTACGACAATTACTTGTTCGGCAGGCTGATGAATTACGGCTATCCGGTCATGGGACTGGCCTCGTGGAGCGCCGATCATCCGGCGGATACCGATGCGAGAGCGATCCTCAACGACGCCTTGGCCATCCTCTACAAAAATATGAACGATTATCCGAATCACAATTGGTCGTCGTTCGCGGACGTGACGAACGGTTCGTTATTTTACGGAGAGCTTGGACCGATTTTGTACGCTTTGTCGACGATGGCCGATATTGATTCTACGACGACCGTGTCCGGGAAAACCTACGCGCAATTGGCGCAATTCGTGTACGACAGATTTCCTTCGGCGGCGACCGGCTTTTTTGCGGGGGATAACGACGGGCTCGGCAACGCGATATACGGCATCCGGAAGTTCAAGGGGGCGAGCGATCCGAAAGCGCTGGAGTACGAAACCCATCTGCAGGACATCAACGTCAACAACAATAAGGGCTATTATACAACCAAAACCTATTTAGCCTACAGCGACAAGCAAAGTCCGAAGGCGCTGCAGGCGCTGAGCCATTTCCTTCAGCTTCCGCAGTGGGATACGAACGACGCGCTGGTGATCCGGAACGAGCTCGGGTACGCGGGGATGGGCGAGGCGCAGGCGTGGGGCGAGCTTCTGTTCGACGATCTCGAGCAAAGGTACGGAGGCGTCTATCCGCTGCTGATCGGGACGGATACGCGGCACGACTATCAGAATATCAAAGTGACGGCCATCGGATGGAACGCCGGAACCCGTACGCTGACGATGGGCTTCGACCGATTCTTCGAGGAACTGGACGTGTACACGGGAGCTTACGACCTGGAGAGCGTGAAGATCAACGGTACGACTTTGACCTCGGGCACGGACTATACGTTCGACCCCGTTACGCACATTTTGCGGATCATGAAGACGTCCAGTGCGGGAACGAATTTTACGGTAGCGGTAACGGTCGAATAGAGGCGGTCGGGGGCAAAATCTGCTACACTGATGGCAACGACTGCATCGCCAAGGAGATCGAATGAAAAACCTGCTGATTACCGGCTACCGCGCGCACGAGCTGGGCATTTTCGACCAGAAGCATAAAGGGATTCCTTATATTCGCCGGGCGATCGAGGCCCGGCTCATTCCTCTGCTGGAGGAGGGGCTAGAATGGATCATCACCCCCGGCCAGTACGGCGTCGATCTGTGGGCCTGCGAGACGGCGCTGGAGCTGAAGGAGCAATATCCGAATCTGAAACTCTCGATTCTGACCGCCTTCGCCGGACAGGAGGAGAAGTGGAAGGAGGACAAGCAGGAATACTACCGCAGCATTGTTAATCGCCTCGATTATTACAGCTCGGTCAGCAAGCAGCCGTTCAGCGGAGCATGGCAGTTCCAGGCCCGGGACGACTTGCTGCTCCGCAAGACCGACGGCATCCTGCTCGTCTACGACGACGAGGCGGGAGATGCGAGTCCGAAATATATGAAGACGAAGGCGCTGCGCAAACATGCGGAGGAAGGCTACGGCTTCATCGCCATCGGGGCGGAGGAAATTCAGAACGTCGCCAGCGAGCAGACTTACGGCGATTTCGACTATGACGACGAAATTCGTCAAAACTAGCGATTGTCAAGCGGCGAAATCTGTTTTATAGTATAGAAAACGTTTTCTATAACGATGGAATGCAGATTGAAGAGAAAGCGATTTGGAAAAAAGGCGCGCGCTGCGAAGGAGGCGCTTTTTTTTCAGCGGTTTTAGAAAACGTTTTCTACAAATAATGTCGAAACCCGGAGGAGGAGAAAAAGCGGCGGTTCAAGTGAAGTACGGGGCTGCGGTTAAGAAGGCTTTTCCGGCACGGGAAGCAACGGCGCTTCCGGCTTGGTCTGTTTCGTTTCTATTATCGTAAACGGAGGAGAAATGCAACGATGAAGATGGATATACGCAAACGGCTTCTGGCACTGGCTTTGGTCGGATCTTTGTTATTTGCCCTTAATCCCTTATTGTCGGCCGTAGCCGCAGGGGAAGAGGCGGGAGGAGGAAGCTCGGTAGGGGGTTCCGCCACAGTAACGGAGTCGGTATATTACCCCGACCTGCTCGGCAACGACAGCGTACGAAAGCCGTCCGAAGCGGGCGCGCTGCAGATCGTCGAAGAGAACGGAATGAAGACGTTGGCCGGGGAAAACGGGGAACCGATGCAGCTGCGGGGAATGAGCACGCACGGGCTGCAGTGGTTCCAGGAGATTATTAACGACAATGCTTTCGCGGCGTTGGCGGGAGATTGGGAATCCAACGTCGTCCGTCTTGCGATGTACGTCGGCGAGAGCGGCTACGCGACCAATCCCGCCGTCATCAAGCAAAGGGTGATCGACGGCATCGAATATGCGATCGCCAACGACCTGTACGTGATCGTCGATTGGCACGTGCACGATCCGGGCGACCCGAACGCCGACGTCTATTCGGGAGCGATGGATTTCTTTGAAGAAATTTCCGGCCTGTATCCGAACGACAAGCACCTGATTTACGAATTGGCCAACGAGCCGAGCAGCAACGCGCCGGGCGTCACGAACGACGCCGCCGGCTGGCGGAAGATCAAGGATTATGCCGAGCCGATCGTAGGGATGCTGCGGGAGAACGGCAACGAAAATATCATCATCGTGGGAAGTCCGAACTGGAGCCAGCGACCCGATCTGGCGGCGGACGACCCGATCGAGGACCCGAACACGGGCGAAGCGGACCCGAATACGATGTACACGGTGCATTTCTACACCGGCACGCATCTGTCGGCCGCCGACGGCTCGGACCGGCAGAACGTGATGAGCAACGCCCGTTACGCGCTGGAGAACGGAGTCGCGATATTCGCCACCGAATGGGGGACAAGCGAGGCGAGCGGCAACAACGGCCCGTATTTGGCCGAGGCGGACGTCTGGCTGAGCTTCCTGAACGAGCATAACGTCAGCTGGGTGAACTGGTCGCTGACGAACAAGAACGAGACTTCCGCGGCGTTCACGCCGTTCGTGCTCGGCAAGAGCGAGGCCACGAATTTGGACCCCGGCGACGACAAGCTGTGGTCGATTCCGGAGCTGACCGTGTCTGGCGAATACGTCAGGGCGCGTATCAAGGGCATTCCGTACGAGCCGGCCGATCGGACGCCCCGCGAGGAATTCTCGACGGTCGTCTGGGACTTCGACGACGGAACCGCCCAAGGATTCGGGGTCAACGGGGAAAGCCCCGTGAAGAGCGTGGAGCTTGCGGTCGAGAACGGCAGATTAAAGCTGTCGGGAATGGACGCGAGCACGGATATTTCCGAAGGGAATTATTGGCCCAACGTCCGACTGTCCGCAGACGGCTCCGCCGCGCGGCCCGATATTCTGGGCGTGGAGCAATTAACGATCGAAGTCTTCGCCGCCGAACCGGCGACGGTGGCGATTGCCGCCGTCCCGCAAAGCTCCACCCACGACTGGATGAATCCGAACAAGGCGATTCGGGCGCAGCCGGGCGATTTCGAGGAGCAGGACGACGGGACCTATAAAGCGACAATCGCGATCTCGAAGGCCGACGCGCCCAACCTGGCGGTCATCGGCGAGGACGGCTCGGACAGCACGATGACCAATATCATTCTGTTCGTCGGCGCGGTCGGCGCGGAATGGGTCGCGTTGGACAACATCACCGTGTCCGGGGTGCGGGAAGTCGTCGAGCAGCCGATCGTGCACGATCCGCTGGGGACGCCGACGCTTCCGTCCACTTTCGAGGATTCGACTCGTCAGGGCTGGGCCTGGGACGGTGGTTCGGGCGTCAAGAGCGCGTTGAAGGTTCAGCCCGCGAACGGAACGAAGGCGCTTTCCTGGGAAGTCGCTTATCCCGACGTGAAGCCTTCCGACGGTTGGGCGTCCGCGCCGCGCATCGTATTGGGCGGAATCAACGCGACTCGGGGCGACAACCGGTATTTGCTGTTCGATCTCTATTTGGACCCGGTTCGCGCGAACCAGGGAACGCTGTCGATCAATCTGGCTTTGGCGCCTCCAAGTCTCGGGTATTGGGCCCAGGCCGCCCAAAACTTCGATATTCCGCTGGATGCCCTGAACCGGCAAACCAAGACATCCGACGGATTCTACCATTACCGCGTTTCCTTCGACCTGACCCGCATCGTCGACGACAAGGTCATCGCCGCGGATACCGTGCTTCGCGATATTACGATCGTCGTGGCGGACGTTCAGAGCGATTACGCCGGTAAAATGTATATGGACAACGTGAGGTTCGGCAAAACCCTGGAATTGCCTCCGGGCAAAGGCAACAACAACAGCGGCAGCGGCGGCGGAGGTTCGGCCGAAACCGCGGACCCCAAGACCGAGCTCGTTCGCGAGCCGAAAGCGGACGCATCGGGCCGAATTTCGGTGACGTTGGGAGAAGGCAAGACCAACGCTCTTTTCCCCGCGGACGCGGCGGCATGGGCGGACGCCGGATCGCTCGCGGTGACGGGCGACGGCGGAGCTCTGGACATCCCGGGCAAGGTGCTGACCAGTCTGCTGGCGCTGCTGTCCGACGAAGAACGGAAAGGCTCGCAGCTGTCGGTGACGTTAAGACGGCTGGAAGCGGAGGAGGCGTCCGCCTTGGCGAAGAAGGCGGACGCCGGCAGCGCGGCCGAGCTGCGTCTGGCGGGGCCGCTGCTGGAGCTGGAGCTGTCGCTTGTCGCGAAGGACGGCCGGACGCTGAAGCTGGAGCGCTTCGATCCTCCGATCCGCTTGCGGGTAACCGCGAACGACGGGGCGAATCGCGACCTGGCGGGCGTCTACCTGATCGGGGACGACGGCAAGGTCGATTATCTGGGCGGCCAATGGCTGGACGGGGCTCTTGCGGTCACGGTCGGACATTTCAGCAAATACGCCGTCCTGGAATACGATCGGTCGTACAGCGACATTCCGGCCGCTTTCTGGGGAGCGGACGCAATTCGCAAGCTGTCCGCCAAGCATCTGGTGAACAGCGTAAGCGAGACGCGGTTCGCTCCGAGCGTTCCGGTGACGAGAGCCGAGTTTGCCGCCATGCTCGCGCGGGCGCTTGATCTTAAGGCCGGAGACGGCGCCGCGTTCGCAGACGTCGATCCGGGCCAATGGTATGCCGAAGCCGTGGCGGCCGCCGCGCAAGCGGGCATCGTCACGGGCGGAAGCGGAGGCTTGTTCCAGCCGGACGGCCGGCTCACTCGCGAAGAGATGGCGGTTATGCTCGTCCGCGCCTACGAGGCGAAGACCGGCAAGCGGGCGCCGTCCGGCAAGGCCGGGTTTAAGGACGACCGGAGCATTGCCGGCTGGGCGAGCGACGCGGTGAACGCCGCCTTCGGACTCGGCCTGGTGAACGGCAGAGGCGCCGAGCGGTTCGAGCCGCAGCATTTCACGACTCGCGCGGAGAGCGCGCAAGTCGTCTGGCGTTTGCTGGAAGCGATGAATTAAGCAAGAGGGGCTATTCCTTCGGTCATGAGCTTCGCGGCCGGGGGATCGCCCCTTCGTCCGTTTAAAATACGGCTGCGCATGCGATTTCGACCTGGAGATGCCGCTTCGTTGACAATGGGAGCGTTGTTCTCTATAGTTTAATTTAATGGATATCTAATTAGATGAAATCTAAATTAGTGGGGGCAGAAAACATGCAGCTCGATAAAGTCATCGCTTACCACAAAGCGCTCGCAGATCCGACGAGAATCCGGATGCTGATCCTGCTGGCGGGCGGAGAGCGCAACGGGCAGACGCTGGCGGAGAAGCTGGCGGTGACGCCCGCGACAATTACGCATCACGCCGCAAAGCTTCGGGAGGCGAGTCTGATCAACGAACGCCGCGATAAAAATACGATTTATTTCTCGTTAAACGATTATTTGCTGAGGGGCAACGCGGAGGCCGCCGTTCGCCTGATCTACCGGGGAACGGACGGAACAAAAGGAGAAAAGGATATGGAAGAGGAACAGGAACAGGAGAGAACGCGGGACTCGGTTATTCGGCATTTTTTCACGAAGGAAGGCCGCTTGAAGCACGTGCCGGCGCAGCTTAAGAAGAAGCTGATCGTTCTGGAGCATATCGTCTCTCGTCTGGAGTATGGGAGGCAATACGCGGAGAAGGAAATCAACGAGTTCATCGGGCAATATCACGAGGATTTCGCGACGATACGCAGAGAATTCATCATGCATCAGTTCATGTATCGGGAAGACGGCGTATACGAGCTGAATCCCCCGGAAATGTGGGCCAAATGGCAGCGCTTGTCCTGAGCGACGGCATACCGAGCCGCGGGAAAAGACAACCGTTACCTCACACGGCGGATTGCGCTATACTGAGGAAAACCGGGCGAGCCGGATCGAGGGAAGAGGGTCGGAATATGCCTTTTTACATTGTCGCGTTACTCGTCGTTGCCGCCGATCAGCTGACCAAAGCCTGGATAAGAATGCATCTCGAGGTGGGAGAGACGCTGTTCCTGTGGGGCAGGGAGTGGACCCGCTTCGAAAACAGCGGCATGGCGGGCAGCTTATTGCAGGGCTATGCCAGACTGTTCGGCGTGCTTGCCGTCCTGTTCGTGCTGGGCGTGCTGATCTACCGGAGAAAAGGGGAGGTGCGGGGCGTCCCGTTCGACATCGCGCTCGGCTTTCTCGTCGGCGGAGCGATCGGCAACGGCGTCGACCGTCTGTTATTCGGCCAGGTGACGGATTTTATCGTCCGCTCGAACGGCATTCTGAACGTCGCGGACCACGCGATCGAGATCGGCGCGGCGCTGCTTGTGCTGACCATGATCGTACGCTGGGCGAGACGCATAAGGGCGGAAAGGTTGTAGCTTTTCGGGAAAGAAATAGCGACTCTTTGGATGAATGACGAATGAAAGGCTGAGAGATGATGAAGAGGCTGATTACGGGAACGATCGCGTTTTTCTTTTTTGCAGCCTTGTTACCTATTCAAGCGAACGCCGCAGGAGAGGAACGCGGACCGGCGAAGCATCCGTTAGCCAGAGTGGCGGTCAACGGCGAGTATGTTGAATTTCCGGAGTCTCTTTCCGCAACGATTATAGACGGGCGCGTATTCGTTCCAATACGTCTCGTTCAGCATTCCCAGATTCAGGCCGACTATTTGTTTGGACAGGAACGAAACGGATTGTTCTACTTGTCCGTAAAGGGCCCTCTTAACTATATAACGCTAGCTTTCGGGAATGGAGTCAAGATGCTGCGGATATCCGACTACGACAGCGAGGATTCGCGTCAGGAAGAGCTGGGAGGAGCGGTCCCCTACATCCAAGGCGAAGAAGCGATGGTTCCTCTGAGAGTGCTCGGGGAAGCGATGGGGCTGGATGTGGAATGGGACAATGAAGCCAAAGTGGCCAGACTGGAAACGGACGAGAAGTATGAAGCGGAATTGGAATCCGCAGAGGAATGGGAAGAGGGGATGGGGGAGTACCCCGTTCACTGGGACGAGCAATTCGCGGAGCCGATTACGGAAGAGGAACTGTTGTCGTTCATTGAAGAGAATCGGCTGAGTATCGCCGATTACCGGTTGGAATACGAGTATGCGGCGATCGTTCTGGAAGTCGGAGAGCATGAATCGATTATATATACCGTGGATCGGCTTCGCAACGGTCAACTGGGCGCTCATGATTTAAGATTTTCTGCCGGAGAGAATGGAGAGGGGATATCGGTCAAGAAGGCGGCTGGATACCTTAGCGTTGCTATCCACGAAAAGGCAAGGCAGCATCAAATCGATTCTTGTATAGTATCTTTTTCAATTAATGGGGAAATGAAGAGGCTGAAGTTCGATATTGGAGACAAGCCCGGTTACTTGCTGCCAATAGGCCAGGATGTCACTTCGGGGAAGATTTATCTGTACGGAAACGACGGATTCTTTTACGAGAATTGGTTCTGGTGACCGAACCGGAGAAAGGGGCGTAACGAGGTGGCAAAACTCGTGTTTTTTATCGGCGGGGCGGCATCGGGGAAAACGACGCTGGCGAAAAGGCTGGCGGCCGGAAGCCGCGCGGCCGTGCTGGATATGGACACGCTGCTGAGACCGGCCGCGGAGGCGTTAATGACGCAGGCCGGACTGGACCCGAGCGATCGGGATTCGGCCGAATACAAGCGGCTGTGCCGAGATTTGGGCTACCGGATCACGATGGACGCCGCGTTGGAGAACGTGGAGCTGGGCAACGACGCTTATGTGATCGGTCCCTTTACGAAGGAGACGCAGGACCCGGAATGGCTTCGCGGAGAGCTGTCGAGAATCGGCCCGGCGGCCGCCGCCGTCGAAGTGAAGGTCGTAGTCGTCTACCTGGCCGATCCGGCCGTCTATCGCGAGCGTATTGAGCGCCGGGCGACGGAGCTGGACCGCTGGAAGCTGGAGCATTGGCCCGAGTTTAGCCGATCTCTGGCGAAGAGGACGCCGAGATGGCCTCTTCCGGACGGCAGCGTGCTGGAATACGACAATACGCCTCCGCTCGACATAAACGGCCTGGCCCGGCTGGAAGCTTTTATTCAACGAACCGGCCAAGCATGAAACTCGGCCGCTATCCTTGTCCGAATGGTCTCCATCGCAGCGCCTTCACCGTTCCAAGGACGCCGAAGGCGTATTTTTTTGCGAAAAAAACTGGTCTTTGGTCTAATTTGAAACTCGACCTTAACAAATTGAGTATATATTACTATAGGTCTAGAATTGAACCGAGGAGGACAGAAGGGACAGCGACGACCAACAACAACAGATCGTTCGGATAGGAGCCGGCTATGTTTCAAAACTTGATTGACGCTTTAATGCAATTTGGCATCTGGGGATTATTCATACACTCTTTCGCCGACGCGATCTTTTTTCCGATTCCCGCCTTTTTCCTGCAAGTGCCCTTAAGCTTGATGCAGCCTTCCAACGCATTGTGGCTGGCGACGGCCGGCTATGTGGCCTGTTTGCTTGGCACCCCTATCGGTTATTTGATCGGCAAGCTGCTAGGTCAATCCGTCCTCCATAAATTTCTGAAGAAATCATGGGTCGACAGCGCTACGCGGATGTTCCAGAAGAGCGGCGAGGCCGCGATCCTGATCGGTTCCTTTACCCCGATCCCGTTCAAGGTGTTCACGATCTTGTCCGGGTGCTTGAACTATCCGCTGTGGAGACTGCTGGCGTACGCGGCGTTCGGACGCGCGGTCAAGTTCTACGCCATCGGCCTGCTGTTCTACAGCTACGGCCGCGCAGCCGAAGGCATGGTGAAGGATATTTCCCTCTATATCGCCGCGATCGCGATTCCGCTCATCGTTATTTTTCTCCTGATCAAGAAGAGAATCGCCAAGAAGAAAGCCTCCCAAACCCCATCCCCGGACGCCGAAGGCGAATCGGACGAACGGATAACGGGTAACATGTAGAAAATGGGAGGGGATGGCGAATGCGGAAAACCGGCGAAGAACGGATTACGCTTCACGGCTTCAACAATTTGACGAAGACGCTCAGCTTTAACATGTACGATATTTGCTATACGAAGACGAGGGAAGAGCGCGAAGCGTATATCGCCTATATCGACGAACAATACAATTCGGAACGGCTGACCCATATTCTGAGCGCCGTGTCCGACATCATCGGAGCGCACGTGCTGAATACGGCGAAGCAGGATTATGTTCCGCAGGGAGCCAGCGTTACCTTGCTCGTGTCGGAGGGACCGATCGTGGAAGTGCCGCAAGCCTCGTACGACGAATCGCCCGGCCCGCTGCCGGGCAACGTCGTCATGCAACTGGACAAGAGTCACGTCACCGTGCATACGTATCCGGAATATCATCCGAGCGAGGGCATCAGCACGTTCCGCGCCGACATCGACGTCTCGACGTGCGGCGAAATTTCCCCGCTTAAGGCGCTTAATTTTCTGATCAACTCGTTCGACACCGACATTATGACGATCGATTACCGCGTCAGAGGGTTTACGAGAGACATTAACGGCGACAAGCTGTTTATCGACCACAGCATCGACTCCATCCAAAATTACATTCCCGAAGAAATCGTGCGGCAGTACGACATGATCGACGTTAACGTGTACCAGGAGCATATTTTCCATACGAAGTGCAAGCTGCGCGAATTCGATCTGGACAATTATTTGTTCGGCTACGGCAAGGACAAGCTGAGTCCGGAGGAGCAGGAGGAGATCGCGAGCCAGCTGCAGGCGGAGATGGACGAAATCTTTTACGGAAAAAACAGGACTTGAACCGGCCCGGTGTTGTAAAATAAACGGGATACGATCATGGGGGCGAGAAGATGGACGACAGTCGCGCGAATCCGGCCGGCGGCGGCCAGGACGGGGACGAAGGGAAGAAGCCGAGTCAGGCCGAAGCGATCAAGCGCATTCTGGAGCGCAAGAAGCAGGCCCGCCAAGGCGGGAGCGGGAAAGGCGGCTTCTCGACGGAGACGAAGAAGATGAAGACGCAAATTCACAAGGTGCAAAACAACCAGAAGCGGCGTACGGGTGTCTGATCGCCCGGGCCAGCCGTATTCGACGCAGCAGAAGGCTTTGTCTCCCCGCGGAATCGCGGAGCGGACAAAGCCTTCTTTCGAATGTGTATGGAGGGACCGGAGCGGCTTAGAAATTAAAGTTGTCCGGATCGGACCCGACCCGCTGGTTGCGGTTGAGGGCGTCGATGGCGGCAACGTCTTCCCGGCTGAGCTCGAAGTCGAACAGCTCCGCATTGGCGGCAATCCGCGCCGGCTGAATCGATTTCGGAATGGTGACGATTCCGCTCTGCAGGTTCCAGCGAAGCACGACTTGCGCGGCGGTTTTGCCGTATTTGGCGGCAAGCCCCTCGACGACCGGGTCCTTAAGCACGAGCCCTTGGGCCAGCGGGGACCAGGCTTCGATCTGAATGCCTTGGGAGCGGGCGAATTCGCGAGTCTCCACCCTTGTCAGGTAAGGATGCAGTTCGATTTGGTCGACTGCCGGCACAACTTCCGCTTCGGTCAGCAAATCCTCCAGATGGTGGGCGAGGAAGTTGCTGACGCCGATCGCCCGGACTTTGCCGGACTTGTAAATGTGCTCGAGCGCTTTCCACGTTTCTTTGTATTTGCCCTTGACCGGCCAATGGATGAGGTAGAGGTCCAGATAGTCGAGTCCGAGCTTCTTCAGGCTGAGGTCGAACGCGTCCAGCGTCGATTGGTACCCCTGGTCGGAGTTCCACACCTTGGAGGTGACGAACAGCTCTTCGCGAGGCACCGAATATTCGCGGGCCGCTTCCGCGATCGCTTGTCCGACGCCTTCCTCGTTCCGGTAGACCGCTGCGGTATCGATGCTGCGGTAACCGAGCTTGATGGCGGTTTTGACCGAATCGATCACTTCGTTCCCTTCCTGAACCTTGAATACGCCCAGTCCGAACCACGGCATGCGCACGCCGTTATTCAACGTTACCGAGTCTTGCAGATGAGAGGCGGTCGCTTGACTCATGATCAATCTCCTCCAATTCGTATAGGATTAAATCCTTTTACCAGTATAAGCCAATGGACGGGCAAATTCAAAACGGCGTTTCGACATCATCAATCAGGCAAAAAACAAAAAGTTCGTCGGCAGCTTGCGAAGCTGGCCGTCGGACGGATTGTTGACGACGCGCCCGTTCCAGACGAGCGACGTCGAGCCGCCGCCGTCGAGATTGTAGCCGTTGATCGCCCCGAAGCGCTTCAGCAAAATTTGCAGCTCGGCCAGCGTCGCGCCCGAGCTGCCCTTCTCGTTGTAGCCGTCGACGACGAGGAACAGCAGCTGGTCGTCCTTGTAGTTGGCGATGACGGTGCGGGGCGCGCGCTTCGGACTGGTCTGCCACTTGGCCGGAATTTCCGTCGAGCGGCCGTTCTGCAGCAGAATCGGCACGAAGGAGGCGCCGAACTTCGGATTATGGGCGTCGAGCTGCGACTTGCTCGAGAACTTGCCGCCGATCAGCTTGTTGCCCTCGCTCATGCCGACGAAGAACAAATCCTTGATCGTCGGCTGGAAGCCGCCTACGTATTCGCCGTCGACGATCGTCGTGCTCAGCGGGTAACGCTTGCCGCCGCCGTCCGCGAAGCCGCCGCCGTTGACGCCGATGGCGGCTTTGTACCGTTTGACCGCCTCCAGCGTCGTTTCCGAGCCGCCCTCCTCGTCTTTGCCGAGCGCGAGCATCATAGCGTCGTCCTTTTTCAGCTTGATTTTTAACGCGTACGCCTTGAAGTTTTGCGTGTTCAGGTAGAACAGCTGCGCCGTCAGCTTGTCCGAATTCATCGTGGAGGCCGGCTTGCCGAGCTTGCTTGTAATGCGTTTGTCGTAAATCTGATAAGGCCGGGAAGCCTGCTTGGAGGCGACTTCGGCAATCTGGTTCATGTCGGCGTTCGTCTTGTTGTACAGCTCGACCTGCTTGCGGATCGATTGGCCGGTGCCTTGGGCGAGACTCTCGGCGGCGCTCAGGCCATCCCGGGCCGCGGCCGTGCCGGCGCTCCAATCGGGAGACGACAGCTTATGGGCCGGATAGGCCGAATCGGACAGCGCAAGCTCGACGTTGGAGACGAGCAGCCAGGCCAGCAGTCCGAGGAAGGGCGCGGTCGCCAGGAGCAGCGTCCGGTTCATGGAGCGGATCGCCGCGGCGCTCATTTCAGCACGTCCAGGCTTTTCTTCAGCTCGTTGAGCTGTTTTTTCACTTCCGCCAGCTGCGTGTACAGCTTGTTGCTGTTGTCGGTTTTCGTGTCGGCGTTGTCCTTGGCGAAGGTGAGCAGCTCGTTCAGCGTCTGAACCTGGCTTTCCAGCTGCGTCATCTGCTCTTCGAAGTCGGTTTCCAGTTGGGCGAACCGGCTTTCGTAATCCTGCTGCATCGCCGCGAGCTGCGCGGCCGTCTGACGCTCCAGGTCCGCGGACACCTGCCGCTGAATCCGGTCGGAATACCATTTCGTTCCGTAGACGCCCCCGGCGATCAGGGCGAGCCACAATATGGCGAAGAAGATTGCGGCGCCCGTGCGCTTGCGCCGGGGCGATCTTTCTCTGTAAGTGTCGGCAGGTACAGCATAGTTGTTCTCTACTCCTGAATCTCTCATCTCTTTTTCCCTTGCACCTCTCTTGTTGTCTCCCGATATCCCGCGGACATCAGATTAGCCTGTCGAAATATGAACGCGAGACAAGCCGTAAAGTTGCACTCTTCATCGGATTGTAACATACTTTCAATCGTCGAACGGCAATCCGCGCCGAGGGATTCGCGCTGCGGACTGCATGTTTTGACGTCTGGTCAAGTTGAATATAATATGAAGGGGATTAATAGCAGGAATCGCCGTTTTAATGAAAAGAGGGGTTCTCATCCGCAACTTTTTCTTGCGAACGCTAAAGGGCAGAATGACGCTATACTATTGCACAATTTTCATCGTATTTATCGGATTGCTGGGGGGAACTATCTACCGGCTGGTCATGAATGTGATGCTCGATCAGATTTTGCAATATACGGAAAAGATCATTGAAGAGAAGCAGAGCAGCATCGATACGTATTTCGGCCAAGCGGTCAACCTGGTTCAAATCGCCGCCGGCAGCCAGGTGCTGCGAGATGTCGTTAACCATCAAGACGAAACGGACAGCGTTGCAAAGCTCCGGTATCAAAGGCAGGCCAACGATTTTTTTACGGATATTTTACGATTTAACAGCAAAGTCAAAGATATTCTGATCCTTAACGACAAAGGCTATATTATGAATCAATCCGGAGCAACGGTCGATAGCGGCTACCCTTTTTTTGAACAGGCGTGGTTCAAGAAGATCGAAGCTCGTTTATTCCAGGTTGCTTTTTTAGGCGCACATCCCCAGGATTACTATCTGATCGGGAACCATAATGAGGCCAAGGTCGTATCCGTCATGGCTCCGATCTATGACTTGGATCGCCAGGTATACCTGCTGTGCAATTTAAATATCGAGGGTATCGAATCCATCAGCAACGAGACCCGCATTGAGAAGACGGGTTTCATCACCATTCAGGATCATGACAACAAGCCCGTCTATAAACCGACAGACATGCCGAACGTTTTGAGCGCGGAGCTTGACCATTCGCAATATTTCAATCAAGAGAAAGGCCACTTTGCAATCGGTGCCGGAGCCGATAAGTATTTGGTGGTCTATACGACGCTTACGATATCCAAATGGCGGGTCGTCGCCTATATCCCCTACAGCGAAATTTATGAACACACGTATATTATTCGCAATATTGTGCTGGCTTCCATTCTTACGGTTATCGTCTTAATCGTTCTCACCTCCATTCTGGTCTCCGCGAGAATTAACAAACCGCTGCTGCGGCTGATGAACAAGATGCAAATGATCGAGAGTGGACGAACGGATGTCGTCCTGCAGGATAACAGCACGATTGAAATTGAGAAGCTGACGCGGCGAATCGATTCTATGATTTTGAATATCAGAGCGCTTACCGAGGATAATTTTCGCTATAAGCTGCAAAACAAGGATATGGAATTGAAAATATTATTAAGCCAAATTAATCCGCATTTTTTGTATAATACGCTGCAATCGATTAAAGCTCTGGCGGTAACCCGAAAGACGGACGAAATTAGCAGAATGGTGACCCTGATCGGCAATATGCTGCGATATGCGATTAATTCCACCCAGAACGCAGTAACGATTCAGGAAGAAGTCGAGCACATCAGCAACTATTTATCGATTCAGAATTACCGTTATCCCGGCAAGTTTAAGTATGAATTCGCAATACCGGACGAGCTTCGGGCGGAGCTGACGCCCAAACTGATTTTGCAGCCGATAGTGGAGAATGCGATTGTTCACGCGTTTCCACAGATGGAGGAAGGTTTGATCCGCATTAACGTTCGTGAGGACGGTGCGGATATTCGCATTGAAATTGTCGATAACGGAAAAGGTATGACTCAGAATGAGTGGATTCAATTGACGGACAAGCTGTCATCTGTCGATCACGAAGACGGGTATAAGGGCGGCGTCGGATTGCGCAACGTTCATCAACGCATTCACAATCGATACGGCGCTCCGTACGGCGTCACGATCCGCGCCGGGCTGGAATCCGGCCTGTGCGTGAGTATTCTGATCCCCAGATTGAGAGGTGCGACATGATCAAGGCGATATTTGCCGACGACGAAATTTTGACGTTGGAGATGCTCGAGCTCGTTATCGACTGGAGAAAGCTGGGGATTGAAATCGCAGGCAAAGCTGCAAACGGGCTGGATGCGATGGAATTGATCGAGCGCGAAAACCCGGATCTGGTGCTCACGGATATTCTGATGCCGCACATGGACGGAATTGAACTCATTCGAAGACTTTCCCGGTCACATCCGCACATCAAAGTAATCATTTTAAGCGCGTACGGGGAATTTCAATATGCTCAGGAAGCCATCCGCTGCGGCGCGATCGGGTATTTGGTCAAGCCGATTGACGAGCTTGAGCTGGAGGAATTAATTAAACACAGCGTGCTCGGCAGTCAGAAAGTCGAGACGTCCGGCGGCATCTCTCACGATAACAGCAATGAACTTGTCAGGAATGCCAAGGCTTACATTCACGACAACTTTAACCGGCAAATTTCTTTGGATGCCATCAGCAATCACGTGTTGATGAGCAAAAATTACTTGAGCTCGCTCTTTAAAAGGGAGACGGGAATCAACTTATGGGACTATGTAACGTTGGTACGAATAGAACATGCCAAAAAATTGCTGTCAAGCTCCCGCATGAAAAATTATGAAATTTCAGCACGAATCGGCTATGAAAACCCCAGCTATTTTACCAAAATGTTCAAAAAAGCAACCGGCATGCTGCCGCAGGAATACCAAAACAGCGTCAAGGAAAAGGGAGAATCGTAATATCTGATTAGAAAATCCGTAATATCCTTGCTTCAAGACCGGGAGCCCGTTGATTAAGATTAGCACTAAAGCGTGTATGTATGCGCTGCATCTACTTAGGAGGGGCGACATGAAAAAGTATTCTATCACCGCATTACTCATGATTTTCACGTTATCCGTCATGCTGGCGGCTTGCGGCGCGGACAGCGGCGGCGCGCCGGAGGATAACGACGTGACCGGGCAAACCTCGGCGTCACCGGACAAGAAGGTTACGATTCGAATCGCAACGATTAACCGGGAAGAGAATAGAAAAGAATTTCTCGATCTGATTAAAGAGAAGCTTCCCCATATTGCTGTGGATTATAATTTTATTGACAATAACACGTTTACAGATGTCGTAACGACACAACTGATATCCGGCGCAGGTCCGGATATTATCGAAGGCTTTGATCCCAAATGGGTCAATAACGGCTATTTGATGGACCTCAGCGATCAGCCGTTCGTCTCGCAATTTTACGAAACCGGACTTAAGGAAAACACCGTGGACGGAAAAGTTTTCGGGATTCCGACGACAGGATGGTTTGAAGGGGTCTGGTACAACAAGGCAATCTTCGAACAGAATCAGTTAGAATCGCCGAAAACCTTCGACGAATGGCTTGCGATTCATGACAAATTGAAGCAGAACGGCATAAAGCCGCAAGCAATGGGCGCCCAATCCTGGGAACCCATGATGAAGCAAGCGATGTCGATGGCGTTCAATGAATTCTACGATAAGCCGGAGAACGGCAGCTTCGATAACGACCTCCAGACGGGCAAGCGGAAATTTTCCGAATTGACGGAGGCCTTCAAAATTTGGGATGAAATGATTCAGCGGCAGAATATTACCCCGGAGATGCTTGGAATTACCTATGATCAGGCGCTGGACGAGTTCGCTTCCGGCAAAGCCGCCATGTGGGAATCCGGACCTTGGTCTTATGAAATGATGATGAAGAAAAATCCGGATTTAGAGCTCGGCATGTTTCCGTTGCCGGGAAAAACCTCCGCTGTCGGTTATCTGATCGGCGGACCGGGAGTGCCGTGGACAGTCAACGAGAACAGCAAGCACAAAGAAGAAGCCCTGCAAGTATTGAACCTGATGGCGACGCCGGAAGCGCAAAAAGCGCTGATGAAGACATACTTCGGTCCGTCGTTCCTGAAAGGATTCGACGATCCTGAATTGCCGGACCCTTACAAGGGCGTTGAGGAAGCGTTCACACAAGGGCGTGTATATGCTCCCTGGCCGAACTGGGGCCCGTTAAGCGGCAACACCTTTATTACAGAGGTGGGGAAACTGCTGCAAGATCATCTTGCAGGAGGCAAAACGATTGAGGAAGTGCTGCAAGGAGCCGACAAAAAAGCCGAGCAATTGATCAAGCAGGCGCAATAGTTCCGAGCTGGACCTTATGCAGCGAATTTGCAGAGATAAGAGGATGTGGTTATTCACTTGACCACATCCCTTCCATTTTGGCATCGGGAGGCAACTGCCCGAATTATTGAGGTGAGCACATTTGCAACGGACGCGATGGCGTAAAGAGCTTGTATTTCTCGCATTTATTTTGCCTGCGCTAACCGCATATTTGATTTTTTATTTGTATCCGATGCTCTCGACCTTTCTGTATAGCTTCACCGACTGGACAGGTTATCGGAAGACGATCCAGTTTGTCGGCTTGCAAAATTATATCGACCTGCTGAAAGACGACGAGGTATCGATCGGAATCAAAAATTCGGTCATCTATGCGCTGGCGATGACGATCCTTCAGAACCTGTTGGCGTTACCGCTCGCAGTGCTTCTGAATCGTCGGTTGAAAACGCGCAATTTGCTGCGCACCGTATTTTTCGCGCCCGCCGTGTTAAGCCCTATGGTTGTCGGCTATTTGTGGGGCTACCTCATGTCCGCAACGGATCATGGATTTCTGAATCAAATGCTGGCTGAATTCGGAATGAATAAAGTGAACTGGCTAGGCGACCCCAAATTGGCGTTATATTCTATTATTTTCACCCAAGTATGGCAATGGACCGGGTACGCCATGGTTATTTATTTAGCCAATCTGCAGGGGATATCAAGGGAACTGTACGAATCCTCGGGGATAGACGGCGCGAATGGATGGCAGAAATTTTGGCACATTACGCTGCCCATGCTGATTCCTTCGATTACGTTCAATACGATCATGAGCATGATCGGCGGTCTGAAGGTGTTCGACGTGATCTTTGTTATGACAAACGGGGGCCCGGGGCATTCTACGGAAACGATTGTCATGACCCTGATTTCAAAAGGGATTACGCAAGCGCAATATGGCTACGGTTCAGCGTTTGCCGTCGTGTTTTCGCTCTTGATTATGGTGATCGTCTTCTTTCAACTGCGAGTATTGAAGAGATGGGAGGACAAACTATTTTGAATAAGAATGCGCCTCTCGGATTAAGAGTGAACTGGCGGAAGCGAATGTCCGTACGATCCAAGCATGACCTTGTTTTAGAAATCATTTTGATTATCGTCGCCGCAATATGCTTGCTGCCTATCTATTATTTGCTGAATACGACTTTTCGCACGCCGAATGAGGTGTTGGCCAGTCCTTTGGGCTTGCCCAAGCAAATCGATTTTAGCGGTTATGTGAATGCCTGGAAAGTCATGAATTATCCGAATGTATTCAAGAACAATCTGATTATTGCCGTTACTTCGGTCGGAGGCGTCATTTTTCTGTCCTCTATGGCTGCATATGCTTTCGCCAGACGGTCAGGCAAGGCGTACCAGCTGCTATTCGTCACGATATTGGTCGGGGTCATTATGCCCTATCAAGTCGCCACGATTCAATTGTTTCGTGTGCTGAAGGATTTCCACCTTATCGATTCGCTGTGGGGCGTTATCCTCGTAGAAATTGCCATAGCCGTTCCTTTTAACGTGTTTCTCATTAAAAATTTTGTGAACGGCGTGCCGATTCAATTGGAGGAGTCCGCCTATATCGACGGGGCCGGCGTGTGGAAGACGTATTGGAGGATAACGTTCCCGCTGTTGAAGCCCGTCATTGCCACCTTGACGGTACTGGATTCGTTAAGCGTATGGAACGATTTCTTTATTCCTTTGCTGCTCTTGCAATCGCGGGCGAAAGGCGTCATTCTGCTCGAGGTCTATCGCAATGTCGGGGAATTCCAGACGGAGTGGACGAGCTTTTTCCCGATGATGGTGCTGGGAGTGGCTCCGCTGCTGGTCCTCTACCTCATCATGCAACGATTCATTATCGAAGGCATCTCTACAGGAGCCGTTAAGGGCTGAAGCGGAGCAGATTCAGTGCAGGATACCGATCGCGTCAAAATGACGAATACAGATGAAACAAGGAGACTTTGGGCCATGCATCCATTTAACGGTTTGAATATGGGACTCGGAAACTTGATGAGATTATCCGGTGCTAGGACACGGTCGATCAGCCCCGAGAATTTCTCCGGGGCCAAGGGAGAAGGCGGCAAGGCGGTAACGGGAACCGGCGCGAGTTGCGCGCAGGACTTGGGAGTGGGATGGAAGGTATCGCCTTCGGTCGAGATTCAGCCCGGCGAGACGTTCACCCTGGGCGAGATTCATGAAGCGGGCGCGATCCAGCATATTTGGCTGACCTGCTATCCGGCTATTTGGCGACACTTGATTTTCCGAATTTACTGGGACGGAGAAGAACAGCCTTCGGTGGAAGCGCCGGTCGGAGACTTCTTCTGCAATGGATGGCAGGATAAATGCAATGTAAATTCACTGCCCGTAGCGGTAAATCCTGCCGGCGGCATGAATAGCTATTGGCAAATGCCGTTCCGCCATTCCGCCCTCGTCACGATGGAGAATACTTCGTCTGAAAAAGCGCTGGTATACTATCAAATCGACTATACGCATACGGAGGTGCCGGAAGACGCGGCCTATTTTCACGCGCAGTGGCGGCGGAGCAATCCGGTGGGATACAAGGATGTGCATACGATCGTTGACGGCATCCGGGGCAAGGGGCAATACGTCGGCGTTTACTTGGCCTGGCAGGTGAACAATAACGGATGGTGGGGCGAGGGGGAGGTCAAGTTCTACCTGGATGGAGACGAGGAGTATCCGACCATCTGCGGTACAGGAACCGAGGACTATTTCGGCGGCGCCTTTAACTGGGAGCATCCGGCCGGGCAGTACGGCACATATTCGACGCCGTTCCTCGGCATGCATCAGGCGATCAAACCGGACGGGCTATATCTCAGCCAGCCGCGCTTCGGCATGTACCGCTGGCACGTGATGGATCCTATCCGCTTCGAGCACAATCTTCGCGTGACTGTCCAGGATATCGGCTGGCGCTCCGGCAGACGGTATTTGCCGCAGCAGAGCGATATCTCGTCCACCGCGTTCTGGTACCAGGCGGAGCCGCACGCGCCGTTCCCCGGGCTGCCGGACAACGATGCAAGAGAAGTCACTTGATGCACGTCCCATCTCCGGCGAACATTTGCGTGCTGCCGAACGGAGAGGAAGGGACCAGCACACCGAACGCCTTGCTGCGTTGCCGGTGTGTTTTTTTTGCGAGCCGGCTTTGTCCCTTCCTCTCTCCGATGACGAATGCCATGCTCAAGGCGGGCCTTCCGTAAAGGCGCTCGAGCGGGAAGACAACGATGGAGATTGAAAAACCGTAATGCCGGTGCTTGCATAGGGGAGAAAACGGGAGACGGGATGATGTATAATCAGAGCAGGAAAGGCCGCTGTCTTCCGGGCAAGCATAGGGACGAAGCGAGAGAGTCGGGAGGGGAGATGCGCAATGATTGTCATAGGCCTGACCGGATGGGGGGATCACGATCCGCTGTACCCTCCCGGAACGGCGGCGAAGGATAAATTGAAAGTTTACGCGCGGCATTTTGCCCTTGTGGAGATGGACAGCGCCTTCTACGCGGTGCAGCCTCCGGATCGGATGGCGCGTTACGCGGAGGAAACTCCGCAGGGCTTCGGCTTTGTCGTCAAAGCCTATCAAGGCATAACGGGCCATCTGAGAGGCAAGCCCTATTACGAGAACGACGACGACATGTACGGCGCGTTCCGGGACAGCCTGACGCCGCTGCGGGAAGCCGGCAAGCTGACGGCCGCGCTGTTCCAGTATCCTCCCTGGTTCGATTGCACGAAGGAGAACGTCCGCCTGCTGCGCGAGACGAAGAAGCGGATGGAGGATTTCCCCTGCGCGCTTGAGTTCAGGCATCAGAGCTGGTTCGTGCCGGAGATGAGGGAGCGGACGCTTGCCTTCATGCGGGACGAAGGCTGGATTCACAGCGTGTGCGACGAGCCGCAGGCGGGCGTCGGCTCGATTCCGACGGTCCCCGAGGCGACCCGCGCGGATTGGACGCTTGTCCGTCTGCACGGCAGGAACGCCGGGGGCTGGAACCAGAACGGCAACGCCGACTGGCGGGCGGTCCGGTATTTGTACGATTACAACGAGAGCGAATTGGCGGAATGGGCGGCGATTGTGCGAGGACTGGCGGAGAGCAACCGGTCGGTCGGCGTCGTGTTCAACAACAACTCCGGGGGGCATGCGGCCGGCAATGCCAAGCAGCTGATGCGTTTGCTGGGGCAGCCCGTATACGAGCTGCCGGTCGCGCGTGAGCCGGAGCAGCTGGATTTGTTCAACTTCTAGAACCGAGGATACGATCGAAGAGACGAACCCATGGAGCGGAGAAAGGGAAGATTGACTATGCTTAAATTCGGCATCATCGGAACGAACTGGATTACGGACGATTTCATCGACGCGGCGAAGAGGAACGAGGATATCGCGCTGACCGCGGTATACTCTCGAACGGAGGACAAGGGACGCGCGTTCGCGGACAAGCACGGCATCCCGAACGTCTATACGGATCTGGAGCGGTTCGCGGCGGCCGGGGAGTTCGACGCCGTCTATATCGCGACTCCGAACGCAACCCATGCCGATCAGGCGATTCTGTTCCTGGGCAAGGGCAAGCATGTGCTGTGCGAGAAGCCGCTGGCCTCCAACGCGCGCGAGGCGCGGCGGATGATCGAGGCGGCGATGGCCGGCGGCGTGCTGCTGATGGAGGCGATGAAGTCGACGTTCACGCCGACGTTCCGCGCGGTGAGGGACAACCTGCACAAGATCGGAACGGTGCGCCGGTATTTCGGCAGCTACTGCCAATACTCCTCGCGCTACGATCTGTACAAGCGGGGAGAGCTGCCGAACGCGTTTAATCCGGCCTTGTCGAACGGCTCGCTGATGGATCTCGGCGTCTACTGCCTCTATCCGCTTGTCGTGCTGTTCGGAGCGCCGGAGCGGATCCAGGCGAGCGCGTTTAAGCTGGCTTCGGGGGCGGACGGGGCGGGCAGCCTGCTGCTCGGCTACGAAGGCATGGACGCGGTCGTGCACTATTCGAAGATCGTCGACTCATATTCCTCCGCCGAGATTCAGGGAGAGAACGGAACGATCGTGTTTGACAAAATCAGCCGCCCCGACCAGGCGCATATCCGTTACCGCGACGGCTCGGTCGAGGAGCTGACGCAGCCCCAGGAAGACAACGCCATGTACTACGAGGTGCGGGAGTTCGCCGACCTGATCGCGAGCGGGAAGCTGGAATCGGATGTCAACTCTTACGACAACTCGCTCCAGGTGATGGAGCTGATGGACGAAGCCCGCAGGCAGACGGGGCTCGTCTATCCGGCGGACAAGGACGAGGAGTAACGGGTGTCGGCCGTTGGCAGACCCAGGGCGTTTAGCTTTTTGTATCTGGTCAAGAAACTGTTTGTAAACTTATGTCAGCGAGGCGAATCGTGATGGAAAATCAGCAAATCGGAGTCATCGTGGAGCAGGGGCCGCAGGATTGGGCGATCGTGCAGCAGCGCGGCGGCGCGGCAGCCCTCGAATTGTCCGGAAAATGGCGCATGGACGAGCCGGCGCGCGAAGCGCAAGCATACGTCCGGGCCGTTCGCGAGGAGAGCGGGGAGACGGTCGTCGGTTGGACGAAGGCCGAGATGACGGAGGAGCGGGGCTGGAGGGCTGTCTTGAACGACGTTCCGGCAGGCGGCCTGTACCGGATCGAGACCTGCCTGCAGATCGACGGCAATCCCGCGATGGAATGGGCCGTCCGCGGAGATATGATCCACCACGTCGGCGTAGGCGATCTGTGGATTATCGCGGGGCAGAGCAACGCGGCCGGCTACGGCAAAGGACCGGTCAACGATCCGCCGGAGCTCGGCATCCACCTGCTGCGCAACAGCGGCCGATGGGACCTCGCCACTCACCCTTTTAACGAATCTACGAACACGCTTCATATAGAAAACCGCGAGACGGCGAATCCGGGGCATTCGCCTTTCCTCGCTTTTGCCAAGCTGCTGAAGAAAGAGACCGGCTATCCGATCGGCCTCGTGCAGACGGCGCTCGGCGGCTCGCCGCTGAAGGCGTGGAATCCCGGGGAGGACGGAACGCTGTACCGCAATATGCTCGCCGTCTTGCGCGCCGCGGGCGGCTCCGCGAGGGGCGTCGTCTGGTACCAGGGGTGCAGCGACTGCGGTCCGGGAGATTGCGAGACTTATGAGGAACGCTTCCGGCAGACGGTCGAGCGGTGGCGGGCCGACCTGGGCGATCCGGAGCTTCCATTCGCCACCGTGCAGTTGAATCGCCATACGAAGGACGCGACGGAGGACGACAACCGTGCATGGGGACTCGTGCGCGAGCATCAGCGTAATGCCGCCCGCGTCATCCCGAACGTAACGGTCGTTCCGGCCGTCGATTGCCCGCTGTCCGACGAGATTCACAACAGTCCGGCCGGCAATCTGCTGATCGGGGAGCGCATGGCTCGGGCCGTGCTTGCCACGGTTTACGGGCGGAACGTCCATTACCGGGCTCCGGAAATCGCGGATGCGCGCTACGACGCCGGCTCCGCCACGGAAGCTCCCTTCGTCGAGGCCGTGTACGAACACGTCGGCGGCCATTTGATCTCGATCGGACCGAATCAGCCGGTGTTTACGATTGAGGACGAGCTCGGCCGGGCGGAGATTGAAAATTGGTCGATCGCCGGCGGCAGCGTCGTCCGCATCGGGCTGAAGCGGCCTCTTCGGGGGCAGGCGTATCTTCACGGCGGATACGAGAAAAACCCGGCCGTCTATTACCCGGTTGACAGCGTGACGTATATGCCGCCGCTCGCCTTTTACCGGTTTCCGATCCGGTAACGGGCTCTAGAAAGGAGGGGCCGCCGATGGCGAATACTCACGTCTATACGAAAAGGGAAGAGATCGCGAACGCGATCACGCACGGCATCGGAACGCTGCTCAGCATCGCCGGGCTCGTGCTGCTGATCGTATTCGCGAGCCGGGAAGGCACCGCTTGGCACGTCGTCAGCTTCACGATCTACGGCGTGACGATGCTGCTGCTGTACACGGCTTCGACGCTTGTGCACTCTTTTCCCGAAGGCAAGGTCAAAGATTTGTTCGAGACGTTCGATCATTCGTGCATCTATCTGTTCATTGCCGGGACCTATACGCCGATTTTGCTCGTCACCCTGCGCAGCCCGCTCGGCTGGACCCTGTTTGGCGTCGTGTGGGGGCTGGCGGTCGCCGGCGTCGTATTCAAGGCGTTTTTCACGAAAAAGTTTCTGGTGCTGTCCACGCTGTTTTACGTCCTGATGGGCTGGCTGATCGTCTTTGCGTGGAGGCCGTTGAACGCGCTGCTCGTTCCCGAAGGGCTGAACCTGCTGATCGTCGGAGGGCTGCTGTACACGATCGGTTCCGTGTTCTACGTGTGGCGCGGATTTCCGTACCATCATGCCGTCTGGCATCTGTTCGTCGTCGCCGGCTCCGTGTTCCACTTCTTCGCCATATTGCTGTACGTGCTGTGAAGCTTAATCCTCCCGCAGCAGGCCGAGCCTCTGCGCGGCGATGACGGCCTGCGTGCGCGAGGAGACGCCGAGCTTGCCGTAAATGCGGGAGGAATACACCTTGACGGAGCCCTCCGACAGGGACAGGATCTCGGCGATCCGCTTGTTGGACTCCCCGAGCCGAATCAGGTCGAGCAGGCGGATTTCCGCGCGCGTCAGCGGCTCGATCAGGCCGCCCTGCGCCGCCGCGACCTCCTCCCGCGCGTCGTCCGGGAACCGGGCGAGCAGTCCGCTCACGTACGTCCGCGATCCCGCAATCCCGGAGCCGGGATTCTCCTGGTCCAGACTGGCCAAATATTTGCGCAGCAGCTTCTCCGTCCGAACTCCCCCTTCCAGGAAAGTTCTAACATATCCGTTGGCTTCCCCGATCGCGATCGCTTCGCGCAGGGTCTTCATCGCTTCCGCACGCTGTCCCGTTCGATCCAGAAGCTCCGCCTGCAGGAGCCCGATTTCCGTCAGTCCCGCCAAGCTCCCCTCGCGGGCCGCCTGCGGCTTCATCCGCTGCAGCAGACGGAGCGCCTCGGCTTCCTTGCGCTGCGCCGACAGCAGCCGGCATAACGTCAAATAATCGTATTCGCGATGGTAGGAAGGTCTGTCCTTGGCTTCGATCCGCAGCTTGGCGACCTCCTTCTTCGCCAGATTCGTCGAGCCTTCCATCAGGTGGAGGCGCGCCTTGGCCGAGGCCAGGAAGCCGCTCCAAATCTCGTTGCCCGGCCCGGCGACGCGAGCCTCCGCTTCGTCCAGCGTCTCGTGGGCGAGCTCGCGCTGCCCGGAAAACCAATACAGGTTCGTCTGCGTGATCCGGCACGGCACGAACAGCCCCGGCACAAAGCTGCGATGCGCGGCCCGTTCGATTCTCTCCAGAAGCTCGGCGCTTTCCTCGAAGCGATCCCATTCGTAGAACCCTTCCGCCAACGCCTGCAGCACGTACAGGTTGATCAGCGATTCTCCCCAGCCGTGCCGTTCGAGCGCGCCGGCGAACAGCCGCCCGATCTGCTCCGTCTGCGCGGAGAGCACTCCCTTCAGGCCGAAGGCGGTCCGCCGGGCAAGCGGCTCCGTCAGATTGTAGTTGAAGTTGAAGAACAGCGGATTGCGCGGCAGAAACTCGTCCAGAATTCCGTCCGAGAAGGCAAACCACTGCTCGAATTCCCCGAACGTGAACAGCAGGTTCGATCTGACGAACAGCAGGCCGCTCCGCAGCCGCTGACGGTCTTCCCCGGCGTCCGGCGAACGGGCCGACGCCTCCAATTGCTCCAGACATCGCCCGGCGAGCTCGCGCTGGCCGGTTACGACATACAGGAAGGCGCGCAGAAGCGCCATGTCCGCAGACAGCTTCGTCTCCGGCGGGAAGCCGTCGAACCACCTCAGCAGGGTGGGAAATTCGCCGCGCTTAAGCACGTCCGGAGCATGGCGTTCCAGACAGCGTTCCGCAAGGTCGTAATCTCCCCCCGCCAGGGCGCAGTCGATCGCTTCGTCGAGCAGACCCCTTGCGGCGAGGCTTTCGGCCGCGGCCAGATTGGCGCTCCTCCACAGCTTCGGATCGGACTCCTTGACGCGATTGCGCAGAAAATCCGCGAACAGACGATGGTAGCGAAACCAGTCGTCATAGTCGTCCAGCGGGACGAGGAACAGGTTCCGCGACTTGAGCCGTTCCAGCATGCTCCTGCCGTCCGCACGCCCGGTGACAGCGTCGCACGATTTGGCGTCCAGCCGCCGCAGCGCGGACGTGGCGTACAGGAAATGCCGCATCTCCTCCGGCAGCCCGGCGACGACCTCGTGGAACAAGTAATCCGCCACATGGCGGTGATGCCCCTTGAACCGGTCGATGAACGCTTCGCGATCCTCGGCTTCCCGCAGGGAGATCGACGCCAGCTGCAGCCCCGTGATCCAGCCCTCCGTCCGCTCGTGCAGCTTGCGGACATGATGCGGCTCCAGGAAGGACGAAGCTTCGCGGCAGAAGCCTTCCGCCTCCTCCGCCGTGAACAGCAGCTGGGAAGCGTCAATGACGGTCAGCTCGTCGCGCGCGATCCAGCGGGATACGGGGAAGGGAAGCTCGCTGCGGCTGGAGAGCACCAGGTGGAGTCCGAACGGTTTATGCTCGATAAAATAGGCAAGGCTGTCGTGAATCCGCGGCTCCGTAATCGCGTGATAATCGTCGAGCACGAGCACGGCCGGACGACTTAAATTGCACAGCCGATTCATGAACGCGTCGAGAAAGGTGCTCGCCGACACGCCGGGAAACGTGCGGACGAGCTGTTCGTATTCCTGGCGTTCGTCGGTCTCGATCAGGGGAGACAGCGCTTCGGCCGCATACCGCCAGAAGCGGACGGGGTCGCTGTCCGCCTCTTCGAGCGACACCCAGGAAGCGTCCCTTTCGGTCAGGCTGAGCCACTGGCCGAGCAGCGTCGTTTTGCCGAAGCCGGCGGGAGCGCTGACCAGGGTGAGCCGGCCTTGGACCGCCAGCTCCAGACGTTCTATAAGTCTGCTCCGCTCGACCAGACTTTTCCTGGCGACCGGGAGACGGGTTTTCGAATAGAGCAGCACCGATTCCGGCGATCGTATCATGTTATCCCCGCGCTTCCTGCGATTCTCGTTTTCTTTCTACTTCTCTATTATAACCGCTGCGGCTGCGGGAGATCGACCGCCTCTCGCCCCCTTTCTAAGCATTCATTAAGGTTCCTTCTATAAAATGGGGGGAAAAGACAGACAGCGTCACGATACGAACGGTCGATAGAGGCGCGAAGGGGAGAGTCCGGTGAGAATTTTGGTGGTCGAGGACGACCGTCCGCTGCGCGAAGCGGTGGCGACGGTGCTTAAAGAAGAAGCCTACCAGGTGGACGAGGCGGACAACGGACCGGACGGTCTGTATATGGCGCAGCAGCGTGTCCACGACTTGGTCGTGCTGGATATTATGATTCCCGGCATGGACGGCTTGGCGGTGCTCTCCGAGCTGCGGACGCAGGGCGCCGCGATGCCGGTGCTGCTGCTGACGGCGCGGGACGCCGTGGCGGATCGCGTCAAGGGACTGGATTGCGGGGCCGACGACTATCTGGTCAAGCCCTTCGCGACACCCGAGCTGCTGGCGCGTATCCGGGCGCTACTGCGCCAGCTGTCGGCGGGAGCGCCGGACGGCGAGCTGCAATACGGAGGGCTAAGCTTGAAATGCTCGGCCAAGGAAGCCTGCGCGCAGGGGAATCCGCTTAAGCTTACGCTGAAGGAATACGAGCTGCTGGAGTATTTCATGCTCGGCAGAGAGCAGATTTTGACGAAGGAGCAGCTGCTCGACCGGGTATGGGGAATCGACTCGGACGCGGGGCTGGGCGTCGTCGACGTATACGTCCATTATTTGCGGAGGAAGCTTGCGCCG
This sequence comes from Cohnella cellulosilytica, assembly GCF_042431195.1. Lineage (NCBI taxonomy): Bacteria > Bacillati > Bacillota > Bacilli > Caryophanales > Paenibacillaceae > Cohnella > Cohnella cellulosilytica. The sequence goes on along the minus strand of NZ_JBHMDN010000013.1, from coordinate 104,397 downwards.
TCCGGGCTCGACAGCTACATTCAAACCGTGCGCGGAGTCGGCTATCTGCTGAAGGAGAAAAAAGGATGATTAATCGTACCCGCATGCAGCTCACGATTCGGAACGCCGCCGTGCTGTCCGTCATTTTGATCGGTTTGAATCTGACCGTGTACATCGTGATGAAGCAGATGCTGTTCGCCCAAGTCGATCGGGCGATGAACGGCGTTAACGCCACGACGACGGTGGCCGCCGTGGCGCCCCAGATTTCCGGCACGAAGGGACTTCCGTTGGACAGGGCCGTGACGTTCCGGGTCGCGCAGATGGACAGGCCCGTGATTCAATTGTTGTGGACGGACGAGGACTGGCCGCTGCCGCTGCCGAACAAAAACGGATTTACCGACGAGCAGTTGGAACGGCTGAAGCCCTCGAAGCTCGACGAGCCGTATACGGTGAAGGCGGGAAACCAGTATTTTCGGGTGCTGAACGTCGCCGGCAGCGGCTTGACGGTGACCGGGGGGCTGACGATATCCGGAGGTGAGAGCACGACCTATACGATTAAGACGCAGCAATCTCTCAGCAACGTATCCGCCGAAATCGGCATGCTGGACAGGCTGCGTCTCATTCTGCTGCTCGGAGGCGCGGCGGGGCTGATCGTAGCGATCGGAGCGGGCTTCTATCTGGCCAACCGCGCGCTGATCCCGATTCGGCTGTCGCTGGAGAAGCAGCAGCAATTCGTCTCGGACGCCTCTCACGAGCTGAGAACGCCGCTGTCCGTCATTCAGGCGCATGCGGAGCTGCTGCTGCGCCATCCCGGGCATACGATTGAGCAGGACAGCAAGCACGTATCCACCGTTCTGCAGGAGGCCCGGCGAATGAACAAGCTCGTCGGAGGCTTGCTGACGCTCGCCCGGTCGGACTCCAACCAGCTGGAGCTGGAGCGCAAGCCGGTCCGGCTGGACCTGATCGTTCGGGAGAGCGTGAGCAAGATGGAGATGCTCGCGGAGGTGAAGGAGCTGATTTTGAACGCCGAAATCGACGATTCGATTCCGCTTGAAGCGGACGAAGAGCGTCTGCATCAGTTGCTCGCAATTCTGCTGGACAATGCGATCAAGTATACGCCGGAGGGCGGCGTCGTGTGCGTCGTCTGCCGCAAATTGGCGCATACCGCCCAGCTCGAAGTCGAGGACACGGGCATCGGCATCGCGCCGGAGGAGCTGCCCCGCGTCTTCGACCGTTTCTATCGCGGCGATAAGGCCCGCGGCAGACGGGAGGGCGGGTCGGGGCTGGGCCTGGCGATCGCCCGCTGGATCGTGGAACGCCACGGCGGCAAAATCCGTCTTGAGAGCAAGCTGTCGACCGGCACTCACGTCTATGTCACCTTGCCGCTGTCTTCTAAATAATTAGAGACTTAGAGACTCGCTGGGCGGTGCCCGCCGATTTCACCCCATTGGAGCTCCGATGTCCTATTTTTTCGAGTATCGTCCCCGGATTCCGCCCCATTGGAGTGCCGATGTCCTATTTTTTCGAGTATTGTCCCCGGATTCCACCCGAGTGGAGCTCCGATGTACGATTTTTTGGAGTATTGTCCGCCGATTCCGCCTGATTGGAGCTCCGATGTACGATTTTTTGGAGTATTGTCCGCCGATTTCGCCCCATTGGAGCTCCGATGTCCTATTTTTTCGAGTATCGCCCGCCGATTCCGCCCGATTGGAGCTCCGATGTACGATTTTTGGAGTATCGCCCGCCGATTCCGCCCAATTGGAGCTCCGATGTCCTATTTTTTCGAGTATCGCCCGCCGATTCCGTCCCATTGGAGCTCCGATGTACGATTTTTTGGAGTATCGTCCCCGGATTCCGCCCGATTGGAGCTCCGATGTACGATTTTCTGGAACAATCCCTCGCGGAAGTCTCTTCATGGGGAGCGTGCCCTATGCTATGCGCGAATCGTTCGGTCGTAGATAATTCGATTTCCAAACACTCTTTCAGGGCCTCGACCTCTCTAACCGATTTTTAAGAATCGCTCCCCATACTTGGCTGTGGAAATGACCAGTCGAAGGGAGAGCGATAGGATGAGAAACAATCGCGGGAAGATCAGGAAGCTAAAGGCGGGGACAGGGGCGCTAGTTCTGGCCGTGACGTTAACGCTGACGGGGTGCATGGCCGGCGGCGGCAAGAAACCGTCGGCCGGAGGAGTGGGAAGGGACGCGCAAGGCTCGCTGAAGGTCGCTTATTTTAACGAGCAGGCGTTTTACCAGCAGTACGGCAACGCGTTCCAGGCGATGTTCCCGAACGTGCAGCTGGAGGTCGTGCCGACCGATACGGTGTTCAGCGGCGACGATCCGGTCGCCGGTATGGAGAAGCTGCTTGCGGAGCAGCACCCCGACGCGCTGATGCTGACGGAAGAGCAGTATGCGGCGCTGGCGAACAAAGGGCTGCTCTACGATCTCGACGCCGCGATCAAGCAGGACGAGTTCGATCTCGACGCCTTTGCGCCCACCGTCATCGACCTGCTGAAGGCGCGCGGGGGCGGCAAGCTGTACGGACTCAGCCCCAGCTTCAGCAGCCGGGCGCTCTATTACAACAAGGGCCTGTTCGATCAGCACGGCATCCCCTATCCGACGGACGGCATGAGCTGGGAGGAAGCGATGCAGCTGGCGGCCCGGTTTCCGGTCAAGAAGGACGGGGACGACCCGCTGTACGGATTGTTCCAGCCTTCGCAGACGACGGAGGCGTTCGAGCTGGTCCGCACGATCGGCGAAGCCAAGGGGCTTAGCTACGCGGACGCCGATGCCGGCACGGTGACGATCGACTCGCCGGAATGGAGGGAGATTATCGCAGCCGTCGTCGACGGCTACAAATCGGGCAGCATCTCGATGCCGTCCTCGCAGGACGGAGGAATGGGCGGCGGCATCTCGCTGCAGGGAGCGGGAGGCGGCCGGACGTTCCGGATCGGAGGAGATTCGATGCGCTTCATGTCCGGTCAGGCCGCGATGGCGATTGACGACTCGATGCTGATGATGATGATGGGCATCGGCAGCCGTACGGGCGGGGCGGACGTATCGGTCAAAGCCGCCGCGCCTGCCGGCAAAGGCGGACCGATCCAGTTCAAGGATATCGATTGGGACGTCGTGACGTTGCCGACGGACCCTTCCCAGCCGGACGTTGCCGACGGGATGAGCCTGGAGAACGTATTCGCGATCAACGCGTCTTCCGAGAACGTGCCTGTTGCCTGGGAGCTGCTGAAATACGCGAACGGAGAGCAGCTGGCCAGGACGAATGCGATGTCCGCCGCCTCCTTGTCCTCCAGAACGGCGTTCAAGAAGCAGGAAGAGGGCAAAAACCTCGACGCCTTCTACGCACTCGGAGTCAATGCGCAGATTTTGCTGCAAAATCTGCCGGAAGGCTTCGAGGCCTCGTTCGGCAAGCTGGCCTCCGAGCAAATCGTCCAGGCCGCGGATGGAAAAGCAACCGTAGACGAAGCCGTGCAAGCGATCCAGACGCAAGGCCAGCAGCTGCTCACCAAAGCGCTGGCGGGAGAGGAATAACCGCAATGGAGAAGGAGGAGCAATTGTTGGAGGCTTCCGGCATCCGCAAAAGCTTCCAGGCGGGAGGACGCAAGGTCGAAGTGCTGAAAGGCATCGAAATGACGCTCGTCTCGGGCTGCCTGACGATGCTTCGCGGACGATCCGGCTCGGGCAAGACGACGCTCATGAATGTGCTCGGAGGGCTCGATCGGCCTTCCGCCGGGGAGGTGCGCCTCCGCGGGCGCGCCCTGGGCGGATGGAGCGACAAGCAGCTCGCCGCCTTGCGGCGGAAGGAAATCGGGTTTGTGTTCCAATCGTCGGCGCTGCTCCCGCTGCTCAGCGTCCGCGAGAACGTGGAGCTGAGCTTGCGGATGGCGGGTATCCCGCGTTCCGAATGGCAGGCCCGGACGGCGCGCTGTCTGGAGGCGGTCGGCTTGGCCAAGCGGCGCGACCACCGTCCGCACGAGCTGTCCGGCGGAGAGCAGCAGCGGGTGGCGATCGCCAAGGCGATCGCGCACAAGCCGAGGCTGCTGCTGGCGGACGAGCCGACCGCGGAGCTGGATTCGGCGATGGCGGCGCGGATGATCGGCGTCTTTCGCGACATCGCGGCCGCGGAAGGAACGGCGATCTGCATGACGACGCATGATTCTGCGCTATGGGAGGCGGCGGATGTTGTATATGAAATGGCCGATGGCCGGCTTGTCGGACAATAGGAGAAGGCGATCGCCGCACTGGCTGCCGACCGCGGCGCTTGCGCTGGCGCTGCTTGCGGCGCTGACGGGCTGCTCGCTGCTGCCGCAGGAGGAGGAGCCGGAGCAGCTGCCCGAAATCCGCACGCCGAAAATTTCGCAGAAGCCGGAATACGAGGTGAAGCGGGGGACGCTGGAGACGAAGGTTAGCGCGGCGGGCAAGCTGATGTCCGAGAAGGAGGAAAACCTCTTCTTCACGGAGGACAACCGTCGGATCGTCGACGTCCGCGTGAAAGCGGGCGACGAGGTGAAGAAGGGACAGGTGCTGGCCGAGCTCGATACGGGCGATACGGAAAGCCAAATTATGCGCAAGGAGATTGAGCTGGAGAAGGCCGAGCTCGATCTGAAGGAAGCGATGCGCGAAGCCTCCGACGAAAGCGAGGTCGCGCTTCGCAAGCGGCAGCTCGATTACGAGCTGCTCAAGAAGGAGCTGGCCGAGCTGCGCGGCAAGCTGGACGGCTCGAAGCTGGTCGCTCCATACAGCGGTACGATCGTCAGCTTTACGGCGAAGAAGGGCGATCTGGCGAAAGCCTACGAGAAAATCGGGCGGATTGCCGATATGAACGCGCTTGTTGTCGCCGTCAAGCTGAGCTCGAGCGATCTGGAAGACGTCGCTCCGGGCATGGAGGCGATCGTCGGGATCAACGCGGCCGGCGAGCATCGGGGCAAGGTGCGGCGGCTGCCGGTCGGCACGGATGATTCGGGGGAGGATTCGCTCGATGCCTACGCTCTGATCGATCTGTCGGAGCTGCCGGACGGCGTCGGGCACGGTACGCCGCTGAACGCCTCGATCGTCGTCGAGAAGCGGGAGCGGACGCTGTATATTCCCACAGCGGCGCTGCGCAAGCAGAATAACCGCAATTACGTCATCGTGGCGCAGCCCGACGGGAGCAAGGGCGAGGTGGATGTGGAGGTCGGCATTCAGACGGCGACCGAAGCGGAAATCATCAAGGGGCTGGAGGAAGGCTGGAAGGTCGTGGGCAAATAATGCGAATCCTCGGCTATCTCCTGCTGAAAATGTGGAAAAACCGCGCCTACACGCTCAGTACGCTGCTCGGCTTGACCGTGGCCGTCTCGTTCGCGATGAGCATTCCGATGTACGCCGACGGGACATTAAAGCGGCTTGTCGCCAAAACCCTTCAGGAGGAGACGAAGGGGCTGCCGGCCGCCTCGCTGTACATCAAGTATCAGCCGGGAGCGGCGAAGGACACGGATCTCGAAAGTCTGGACGAGCTCGACCGGTGGATAGCCGGAGAGCTGCCCGGGCGGATCGGGTTTCCCGCGGACGCGTATTCCGGCCGGATGAATTTGCCGGCCTCCACGGTGCGGATGGCCGAAGCGGGGAACGGAAGCTCCTCGCGTCTCGTCCGCATGGAGCTTGCGGCCCAGAGCGGGGATTTCGAACGGCTTGAAATCGTGCAGGGACGGAGCCCCCGGGACGGCGTGCAGGATGGAGCGGTCGAAGTGCTGGCGCTGGACGAGACGCTGAACCGTTACGGCTGGAAAGTCGGCGACAGGCTGCTCTACGACGCCGTCGATATCGACGGGAAAAAGAAGCGATTGACTCTCCAGCTTTCGGGGGCTTACCGGCTGAAGGACGAAGCGGATGCGGGCTGGGCGATCGACGGCAAGGACAAGCTGGCGGAAAGTCTGCTCGTCAGCCGGGGGACGATGACGGGAAGCCTGCTCGGGGACGGCCGCCTTGCCCTCGATGCGGCGGGCTGGTTCTACGCGTTCGATCTGAGCGACATTCGCATCGGCAGCCTCTCTCCGCTGATCGGGGAGCTTGAGCGGCTGGACAACCAGCTAAGCCGGATGCTCGACAGCGCGAAGGTGAATCTGTCTTTCGTCGACATGCTGCACGACTTCAATCGTCAAAGCCTGCTCCTGCAGGCGATGCTGTTCGCGCTGGCCGCTCCGGTGCTGGCGATGGTGCTCTATTTCGTCGCGATGAACGCCAAGCAGGCGCTCGACCGGCAGCGGGGCGACATCGCGGTGCTGCACAGCCGGGGAGCCAGTCCGCGCCAGATTGTGACGCTGTACCTGATCGAAGCTTCGCTGCTGGGAGCCGCGGCGCTGCTGCTCGGCATCGGACTGGCCTGGCTGATGGCCAAGACGATCGGCGCTTCCAACGGCTTCCTCGAATTCGTCGGGCGCCGGTCGATTCCGGTCGGGCGCAACGGCGCCGCATGGCTGTTCGGCGGCCTGGCGGCGGTCGCGGCGATCGTCGCCACCGTCGCGCCGGTCCGCGCCTACGCGGAAGCTTCGGTCGTCAAGCATGCGGGCCGCTCGAGCGGCGGCAAGCCTCTCTGGCAGAGGCTGTACGTCGACGTCGTCCTGCTGGCGGCGGCCGCGGCCGCCTGGTACTTGGTGGAATCCGGCCGCATATCGGCCGGGAGCGCGGGCGGAGACGGGATCGAGCCGACGATATTCGTGCTGCCGACCTTGTTTCTGTTCGCATCGGGTTTGGTTGCGTTGCGGCTGTTTCCGCTGCTGCTCCGCCTCTGGAACGCGCTGGCGGGAAGACGAATGCCGGTGACGATCCATCTGACGATGACGCAGCTGTCTCGGTCCGCGGGCGTGTTTCACCCGATTATGATTTTGCTCATTCTGACGATCGGACTTGGCGTCTACAACGCCTCCGCGGCGCGCACGATGGACGTCAACGCGACGGATCGCGCGCAGTACCAATACGGGAGCGACGTTGTGCTGACGGCGGCCTGGGAAGGCGTCCAGGACGAGAGCGACGCGAACAAAATCTATTACAACGAGCCGTCGTACGCCGCTTATTCGAAGCTGGAAGGCGTGTCGGCCGCCGCCCGGGTGATGCGGACGAACGGCAAAGCCTCGATCGGCGGGAAGGCGGCCGGAGCGGCGCAGCTTCTCGGCATCGACAACGCCGAATTCGCCAGGGCGGCCCGTTTCCGCGAGGACCTGTATCCGATTCGTCCTTATTCTTATTTGGACGCGCTCGGCCAGACCGAGCAGGCAGCTCTCGTGTCCGCGGGCTTCGCCGAACGTTACGGCGTGCAGCCGGGCGATCCGTTAACCGTGGCCGTCGGGTACGGCAACGAGCCCGTAGAGCTGGTCGTCGTCGGAATCGTCCCTTACTGGCCCAGCCTGTATCCGGACGAAGCGCCCTTCGTCGTGGCCAATCTGGAGTACGTGTATCAACAGATCGATAAAATTCCGTACGAGGTGTGGCTTAGGATGGAGGACGGGGCCAGGCTGGCTCCCGTGCTTGAGACGTTGGCGCAGCGGGGAATCGCGGTTGCCAGCGCGGAGGACGTCCGGGGAGAGCTGGCGGAGCGGCGCAACCATCCCGCGCAGGGCGGCGTCTTCGGCATTCTCGGCCTCGGGTTTCTGATCTCGCTGCTGGTGTCCTTTCTGGGGTATGTGATTTTCTGGTTTTTCACGCTGTCGCGGCGGGTCGTTCAGCTCGGCGTTCTCAGGGCGATGGGGCTGTCGCGCGGCCAGCTTGCCCGCATGCTGCTGCTGGAGCAGCTGCTGACGACGGGGCTGTCCGTCCTGGCCGGAGGCGGTCTCGGCGCGCTGGCCGGCCGACTGTTCCTGCCCTTCCTGGGCGGCGGGACGACGGAGGGAGCCCGGCAGGTTCCTCCGCTGAGAATCGTGTTCGAGGCCGGGGACACCGCCAAGCTGGCCGCCGCCGTCGGGATTATGCTCGCGGCGGGCGCCTGCCTGTTCATCGTTCAGCTGAGGAGGCTGCGCATCGCGCAGGCCGTGAAGCTGGGCGAGGAGCACTGATTACGGGCAAGGAGGAGAGCCGCCGATGATCCATTGCGAGGACTTGGTGAAAATATTCAAAACCGACGACGTAGAGGTCGTCGCGCTGCAAGGCCTGAATTTGACGGTCGAGCAGGGCGAGATGATGGCGATTATCGGCAACAGCGGCAGCGGCAAATCGACGCTGCTCAACATCTTGGGCGGGCTCGACCGGCCCTCCGCGGGCCGCGCTGTCGTCGGATCGTGGAACCTGCTGAAAATGACCAAGGAACAGCTCATCGAGTACAAACGAAAAACCGTCGGCTTTATCTGGCAGAACAACGCGCGAAACCTCGTGCCTTACTTGACCGCGCTGCAGAACGTCGAGCTGCCGATGGTCATCGGAGGCAAGGCCGACCGCGCCTATGCCAAAAGGCTGCTGGAGGCCGTCGGGCTGGAGCATCGGATGGGCAGCCGGCTGACGCAGCTCAGCGGGGGCGAGCAGCAGCGAGTCGCGATCGCGATTGCGCTGTCCAACCGGCCCCGGCTCGTGCTGGCCGACGAACCGACGGGCTCGGTGGACAGCGCGGCCGGCGAGCGGATCCTCGATATTTTCCGCCGGCTGAACCGGGAGATGGGCGTGACGATCGTTATCGTCACCCACGATCTCTCCGTCGCGGACAAGGTCGACCGCGTCGTCGCCATCCGCGACGGCATGACGAGCACGGAATGGCTGAAGCGGGAGGATGCGGAAGCTTCGCCGCGGGAGAACGGCACGGTCGCGGGTCAAGACGGCGTTCGGTTCGGCGATCGTCACGAGGAATACGTCGTGCTCGACCGCGTCGGCCGGCTGCAAATTCCGCAAGCTTATTTGGAGGCGATGAACGTGACGGGCAAGGCGGTGCTGCAATTCGACGGGAGGACGGTCACGATCGGCCCGCCGGATGCCGCGCCCGCTGCGGGGGAGCGGGAAGGGGGCGGAGACGATGGAGCCGGCGACGGCTGACGCGGCGGGCCGGCTGTATGCGGCCTATGCGGGCGATCTGAACCGGTATATGCTCTATTTGACGCGCAATCGCGAGGAAGCCGCCGATCTCGTGCAGGAGGTGTTCCTCAAGCTGTGCCAGCAGGAGCGGCCGCCGGAGCGCGCCAAGGAATGGATGGCGTCGACCGGCTATCGCCTCTTCGTCGATCGGTGGCGCCGCGGCCGGCGCATTCGCTGGCTGCCGCTGGAAGGCGGGGAGGCGCGGAGCCTGCACGCTCCCGAGCAGGCTTTGCTGGACAAGGAGTTCGCGGAAGCGATGCGGCTGCTTCTGCTGCGTTTTCACACGCGCCGGCGGCGCGTGATGGTTTTGCGGTTTTACAAGGAGTACAGCTGCGGGGAAATCGCCCGCGTTCTCGGCTGCTCCGAGAACACCGTCAAGTCGGACATCCGGCGCGGCAAAATGCAGCTGTCCAAGTGGCTGACCGACGCGGCGCTTTCCATTCCGTCCGGCCTCGTCCATAATAGAGAGGCGAGAGCTTGACGAAAGGAAGAGATCGATGGCGGCGAAAAAAGGCAAAATCGTCGGACCGGAGGCGCCGCGGCTGCTTGAGCCGTTTGCGATGTTCGACACAACGGTGGACGATTACGAGATGGAGGACAAAATGCCGTTCGAGACGTGCCGGTTCGTTCCCGGGACAATCGCGAACCAGTCGGCGGACAAGGTGCTGTTCGACTGCGTCGTATTCGATCGGGTGACGTTCGAGAACGTGACGCTGGAGCGGGCGGAGTTCGTCGACGTCGTGTTCGACCACTGCGACCTGTCCAACGTCGTTTTCCGCGATGCGGTGCTGCACCGGGTGGAATTTAATCATTGCAAAATGCTCGGCCTGGACCTGTCGACGACAACGCTGCGCAACGTGAAGTTCGAGGAATGCGTCGGCCAGTACGCGATGTTCCGTTTCGCGGACATGAAGCATGTCGCGTTCCGCGACGGCGGCTTCGACAAGGCCGACTTCTACGAGGCGCAGTTCAATCAGGTCGAATTTTCGCGCTGCGAGCTCGATCAGGCGCAGTTCGTCGGAGCCAAGCTGAAGGGCGTCGACCTGAGCAGCTGCGAGTTCCGGACGCTCGGATCGTCGCTCGAGGATTTGCAGGGCTGCGTGATGAGAACGGACCAGCTTTCCGGCGTGGCCCATTTGCTGGGCATCGTGCTGAAGGACGATTAACGGAGCGACTGATCGAAGGACGGCCGTCGGATGCGAACGAACGCGGCGCTTGGAGAAGGACGACAATCGAGTGCGAACAGACGCGGGCGCCGATTGTCAAATGCGAACAAACGCGGTTCGGAAGAATCGAATAGACGGGCGCGAATGAACGCCAACCCTCGGCTTTGAATAGGATAATACCTATTCAAAGCTTTTTTTTCATGAGGGAGAGAACGAGGATGAGGAACAAGGGCAGAATCGCCGCGCTGCTGCTGGCGGCTGCGTTGATCGCGTTGGCCGTATCGGCCTGCGGCAAGAATGGGGGCAAGTCGGGAGAGCTGAGGACGGTCAAGTTTTCCGAGGTTATTCGTTCCATTTTCTACGCGCCGCACTACGTGGCCATGTCTCGGGGATTTTTCGAGGACGAGGGGCTTAACGTCGACATGAATACGGCGCAGGGCTCCGACAAGGGGGCCGCCGCGCTGATCGCGGGAACGGCGGATATTTCCCTGGTCGGTCCGGAGACGACGATCTATATTTTCAACCAGAAGGGCGAGAAGACGCTTAAAGCGTTCCACCAGTTGACGGACAAGGACGGCTCGTTCCTGCTGTCGCGGGAGCAATTGGACGACTTCGAGTGGAGCGACCTGAGCGGTAAAACGGTTCTCGGCTGGAGGCCGGGCAGCGCGCCGCAGATGGTCCTGAACTCGATGCTGATCAAGGAAGGGACGGAAGGCGTCAACGTGATTACCAATATCGCCTCGCCGGCGCTGGCGGGCGCGTTCGCGAGCGGACAGGGCGATTTCATCCAGCTGTTCGAGCCGGTCGCCTCCACGCTCGTTCAGGAAGGGAGGGCCCACTACGTCGCCTCGCTTGGCGAAGCGTTCGGCGAATTTCCGGAGACGTCCTACGTCGCCACCTCGGACTACATCAAGAACCATCCGGACGTGATCCAAAGCTTCGTCAACGCGGTCGCCAAAGGCGCCGAGTGGCTGAACACCGCATCGGACGACGACATTGCGAAGGCGCTGGCGCCATTTTTCGAGGGGACCTCGGACGAATTGATCCTGCAGTCGGTTAACCGGTACAAGAATCAGGGAACGTGGCCGACGCATCCGGAGCTGACGCAGGGCCAATTCGATACGCTGCAGAACGTGCTGGTGGAAAACGGCGTGCTGAAGGACGCGGAGCGAGTCGCGAACATGGACGATATCGTCGACATGAGCTTCGTGCATAAACTCGGGAAAACGGAATGATGAGGCTATGGCGCATATTGAGCTGAAAGACGTCGGACTGAGCTATTTTACGCCGAAGCAGGAGACGGAAGCGCTGCGCGACGTGAACCTGTCGATCGGCCGGGGAGAGTTCATCAGCGTCGTCGGACCGAGCGGCTGCGGCAAGAGCACGCTGCTCTCCCTCGTCTCCGGCATGCTCGCCCCGACGAAGGGGAGCGTCCGCATCGACGGGGACCCGGTATCCGGTCCTTCGCGCAAAGTCGGCTACATGCTGCAGCACGACCATCTGTTCGAATGGCGGAACGTGCTGAACAATCTGCTTGTCGGCGCGGAAATCCGCCGCATGGACCGGGAGCGGGCGAAGCGCAGGGCGCTGGAGCTGCTGGAGCGCTACGGGCTGGGGGAATTCGCTGCGCACGGGCCGGGGCAGCTCTCCGGCGGGATGCGCCAGCGGGTCGCGCTGATCCGTACGCTGGTGGCGGAGCCGGATATTTTGCTGCTCGACGAGCCGTTCTCCGCCCTCGATTACCAGACCCGGCTCAAGCTGTCCGACGAGGTGCATCGCATCATCAAGGAGCAGGGCAAGACGGCCGTGCTCGTCACGCACGATCTGTCCGAGGCGATCAGCATGGCCGACCGGGTGATGGTCATGTCGAAGCGGCCGAGCACGATCTCGGGAGTTCACGAGATTCGTTTCGCGGAAGGCGAAGGCCTGTCGCCCTGGCAGAAAAGGCAGGCGACCGGATACAACGGCATGTTTAACGTCATCTGGAAGGAGCTGGAGGAGCATGTCGTCTCCGCTATATGAACGTTACCTGCGCCTCCAGAAGCGCCGGCAGCGTCTCGTGTTGTGGTCGCGTCTGGCGGTGCTTGCCGCGTTCCTGGGCCTCTGGGAGTTCGCCGCCCGCTCGGGCTGGATCGATCCGATGCTGACGAGCCGCCCTTCGCAGCTTGCGTCCGCTTTTCGCGAGCTGGCTTTCGAGGGCAATCTGCTGCGGCATACGTGGATTACCGGCTGGGAGACGCTCGTCGGCATCGTCGTCTCGATGCTGCTCGGCACGGGGATCGCCGTCGGGTTCTGGTGGTCGACGTTTGCCTCCAGGGTGCTGGAGCCGTACGTCGTCGTGCTGAACGCGCTGCCCAAGGTGGCGCTCGGCCCGATTTTCTATATTTGGCTGGGCGATCGCTATTCGATCTACGGCATGGCGGTGGCGATCTCGATCATCGTGACGATCATCATGGTGGAGAGCGGTTTTAAGGAAATCAGCAAATCGAAGCTGAAGCTGATGGAGTCGTTCGGGGCGACGCGGGGGCAGATGCTGCGGATGGTGCTGCTTCCGGCCAGCATCCCTTACTTCATCGCCACGCTCAAGGTCAACGTCGGTCTCACTTTGGTCGGCGTCGTGATGGGCGAGTTTCTGTCGTCGAAGGCGGGGCTTGGTTACCTGATCATCTACGGCGGGCAGGTGTTCCAGATGACGCTCGTCATGGTCAGCATCGCCATGCTGGCGCTGCTCTCCGCGCTTCTGTACGGCGCGGTCAACGCCCTGGAGCTGCTCGCGCGCCGGCGCTACCATCACGAGGAATGAGCGGAGGCGAATCGTGAAAACTGGGCGTTCGTGCCTGCGGCAAGTTTATGGAGCGCAGCAACGGCCTCGTAATCCTCTTTGGCGGCTGAGCGGTATTGGCTGTCCATCAAGCGGACGCCTCCTCCTGAAACAAATACGGCACAAAAAAATCAGCGCCCTCGCGGCTGCCCTTACGGCGGCATTGCGTGCGGCGCTGTTCTGCTTTCTTGTTCATGACGACTTGCGTTTGCGGCTTTCTGTGCCAGCGAATGCGGTTCAGCTCGGGATCGATCCGACCGGACAGCTCGGCTTCGCGCTTGCGCTTCTTCATTGGCGACTTGCTCATAGTTTCATTCCTCCTGTTCATAGTACGATCATAACTTATCGGAAACCTCAATAGCAACAATAGGAGCTGGTGACCACAGAAACGGAACGGAAAAGGGGAAGGGGGCGGCGCAATCCTGTAGAAGTTGTCAGAAAACTCTTTACATCAGGGTCTATTTACCTAGATAATCAAATTGATACCGGAGCGGCCGCGAGCCGACGAAGGAGAGAACGCTTTGAATTCTCATGCCTCGTTCCAACCGATCGAAACCTATGAAATAGACGCTGTCGTTGAGAGACAGAAGCGGTATTACCTGACGGGGGAGACCAGACCGGTCCCGTTTCGCAGGGCGCAGCTGGCCAAGCTGCGGGAAGCCTTGCTGCGGTTTGAGCCCGAGCTGCTGGCCGCCCTCCGACAAGACCTGAACAAATCCGAGCAGGAGGCGTACACGACCGAGATCGGCATCGTGCTTACGGAGCTTCGGATTGCGCTGCGGCATGTCCGCCGCTGGTCGAAGCCGGATAAGGTGCGCACGCCGTTGACTCATTTCGGAGCGAGCAGCCGGATCGTCCCGGAGCCTTACGGGACAACGCTCGTTATAGGACCTTGGAATTATCCGGTAAACCTGATGCTCGTGCCGGTCGTATCGGCGATCGCCGCCGGCAACACGATCGTCATGAAGCCGTCCGAGATGGCGCCGGCGACCTCCCGCGTGCTGGCGACGCTTGTGCGCGAAACGTTCCGTCCCGAATACGTGGCCTTGATCGAGGGGGAAGCGTCCGTCAGCACCGAGCTGCTGAAGCGGCCGTTCGATCATATCTTTTTCACCGGAAGTCCGCAGGTTGGCCGCATCGTAATGGAAGCCGCAGCGAAGCGGCTTATTCCTGTCACCCTGGAGCTCGGCGGCAAAAGCCCGTGCATCGTCCACAACGACGCCTGCCTGGCGCTGGCTGCCAAGCGGCTTGTCTACGGCAAGCTGACGAACGCCGGGCAGACGTGCGTGGCGCCCGACTATTTGCTCGTGCACAAGGAAGCGAAGGCGGCGCTGTATAAGGAGATCGAAAGCGTCGTTGAAGCCTTCTACGGCAAGGAACCTCTTCGCGACCCGGATTACGGGCGGATCGTGAACGAACGGCATTACCGCAGGCTGCTCGAATACTTGAAGGACGGCCGCATCGCGTACGGAGGGCAGACGGACGACGCGGCTCTGAAAATCGCCCCGACGCTGCTGGAAGGCGTGTCTTCGGCATCGGGGGCGATGCGGGAGGAAATTTTCGGGCCGATTCTTCCCGTGCTCGAATACGAGACGCTCGACGAGCTGCTGGCGATCATCCGGGAAAACCCGAAGCCGCTGGCGCTGTACGTCTTCTCGGAAAACAAACGGTTCCAGCAGGACATTATCCGCGAGGTGCCGTTCGGCGGAGGCTGCGTCAACGATACGCTGATGCATCTGGGCACGCCGTATTTGCCGTTCGGCGGCGTAGGCACGAGCGGGATCGGCAGCTATCACGGCGAGCACGGCTTCCGGACGTTCTCCCACTACAAGAGCGTGCTGAAGCAGACAAGCCGCTTCGACTTTCCTTTTCGTTACCCGAAAGCCAAAAACGGCCTGACCATCATACGCAAGCTGCTTCGATAATACGACGAGAGGAAGATCCTTCTGACGCCCGATTATGCGACGTACAAGCAAGCGTTCGCGAATGTCCCGATGCCGTTCGCCTATCTGGATCGGGATTTGCTGGATCTCAACATTCGCCATATCGCCG
Source organism: Cohnella cellulosilytica (assembly GCF_042431195.1). Lineage (NCBI taxonomy): Bacteria > Bacillati > Bacillota > Bacilli > Caryophanales > Paenibacillaceae > Cohnella > Cohnella cellulosilytica. Next base: position 89,338 of record NZ_JBHMDN010000013.1, on the reverse strand, counting down.
CCGCGGCCGGAAGCAAAAAAATCCGCATCGCCAGCAAGTCGATCCGTTCCGTGGAGGCGCTTCGCTATATTTTTCGCGCGGACGACCGCTTTCAGGGCATCATGTGCTACTCGGCGGAGGAGGCTTGTTTTCTGGCGGGAAAAGGGTTCGACGACCTGCTGCTCGGCTATCCGACGTGGGAGGCTTCGGGCATCGGACGCCTGGTCGATCGGATCGGCGAGGGGCGCCGCATCGTCTTTATGACGGACTGTCTCGAGCATGTCGAACGGATCGAGCAGATCGCCCGGGCGCGCGGCGTGCGCGTGCCGCTCTGCCTCGATATCGATATGTCGTCGGATTATCCGGGTCTGCGTTTTGGCGTATGGCGCTCTCCTCTGAGCGAATGGGATAGCGTGCGTCCGGTCGCGGAGCGGATTGTCCGTTCCGAGTGGGTCCGGCTCGAAGGCATAATGGGCTACGAGGCGCAGATTGCCGGAGTCGGCGACAACGCTCCGGGCGCCGCGATCAAGAACGGACTGGTCCGCCTGTTGAAAAAGCGTTCGATTCGCGAGGTGGCAAGACGAAGACAGGAGATCGCGGAACGCCTTCGTTCGCTGGGAGCGGAGCCGAAGCTCGTGAACGCGGGAGGGACCGGCAGCTTGGCCAGCTCCCGCGAGGAGGAGGCTGTCACGGAGCTGACGGCGGGCTCGGGGTTTTATTCGCCCGGGCTGTTCGACCATTACCGCGATTTCCGGTACGCTCCGGCCGCCGGGTTCGCGGTCGAGGTCGTCAGGAAGCCGCGAGCGGACATCGTCACCTGCATGGGCGGCGGATATGTCGCTTCAGGGGCGGCGGATAACGCCAAGCTTCCGACGCCCTTTTTGCCGGAGGGGCTGGAGTTGCTGTCTCTGGAGGGAGCGGGAGAGGTGCAAACGCCGCTTCGCCGAAGGGGCAATCCGGAGACGGAGCTTGCGCTCGGCGATCCCGTGTTTTTCCGCCATGCGAAGGCGGGGGAGCTGTGCGAGAGATTCGATTCGTTGTTCGTCGTTTCGGATGGAACGGTGATCGACCGCTTTGCGACTTACAGGGGCATGGGGGAAAACTTCTTATGATAAAAAGCGGACGCAAGTGGCGAAATTGGTCGAGGATCGTAAGCGCGACTCCGCGAACGGTTCTGTACCCCCTGCATATCGAAGAAGTCGTGGAGGCCGTCAAGCTGTGCCGCGAGCAAGGGAGAACGCTGCGCGTGCTCGGCTCCGGGCACTCGTTTACGGCGATCGCCGCATCAGACGACGTTTTCGTCTCGCTCGACCGGATGCAGGGCATCCTGCATGTGGACTGGGAAGCCTGCACGGCGACGGTATGGGCCGGCACGAAGCTGCGGATGCTCGGAGAGCTGCTTCATTCCGAAGGGCTGGCGCAGGAAAACCTCGGAGACATCGACGTTCAATCGATTGCCGGCGCGATCAGCACCGGCACGCACGGAACCGGCCTGGCGTTCGGGAATATTTCGACCCAGGTGGTCGGTCTGACCGTCGTGACCGCAACCGGAGAGGTGCTGGACGTGACGGAGAGGTCGCATCCCGAGCTGTTCAAGGCGCTGCAGATTTCGCTCGGAGCCCTCGGCGTGATCGTCCAGGTGACGCTGCGGCTGCAGCCCTCGTATAAATTAAAGTACGAGAGCGCCCGCCTGCCGCTGTCCGAATGCATGGAGCGTTTGGACGACCTGACGCGCCGCCACCGGAACTTCGAATTTTACTGGTTCCCGTACGCGGAGCCGTGCCAGCTTAAAATGATGAACGAGACGGAGGAGCCGGCCACCCCGGATAAACTGTCAAGCTACCTGAGCGATCTCGTGCTGGAGAACGTCGTGTTCGGCGCCCTGTCCGGCCTGTGCCGCTGGGTGCCGCGGATGAGCGCGTCGGTAAGCCGGCTGTGCGCCGCCGCCGTGCCGACCGGAAGCCGAATCGAGATCAGCCACCGGGTGTATGCGACGAAACGGCTTGTCCGTTTTAATGAAATGGAGTACAATCTACCGATCGAGGCGCTGCAGCCCGTCATCCGGGAAATGAGGGAGCAGATGGCCCGCGAAGAGTATCGCGTCCATTTTCCGATTGAATGCCGGTTCGCCAAGGGCGATCAGATTTGGCTGAGTCCCGCTTACGGCAGGGATTCCGCTTATATCGCGGTTCATATGTATCGGGGCATGCCTTATGAGCGTTTTTTTGCGGATATGGAGCGAATCTTTCTTCGGCATGGGGGACGGCCGCACTGGGGCAAGCTGCATTCCCTGCAGGCCGCCGAGCTGCGGAAAGCTTATCCGATGTGGGACAGGTTCAAGAAGCTGCGCGCGGAAATGGACCCGGGCGGCAACTTCCTGACGCCTTATTTGCGGAAATTGTTCGGGATCGAAGCCGAGAAATAGTTAAAGCGCGTGTTCAGAAAGTTCCGCTTCGCGATCAAAATTGGACGTTTTGAACAACCGCTTAAAAGAAGGAGTGTCCGGATCATGCCTCATTTGCTGTTCCGGGGCGTACCGCCGGAGCAAGTCCGCGCGATCAGCGCGCCGCTTGTCGCGGAGCTGGCTTCCGTGTGCCGGTGCCCGGAGGACTATATTTTGTTGGAATGTTTACATACGACGGCCCTGTTCGGGGGAGAGATCGTCCCTTCCTATCCGTTCGTCGAGGTGGCCTGGTTCGACCGGGGAACGGCCGTACGGGACCTCGCAGCGGCTTGCATCGACCGCCATGTCCGCTCGCTCGGCGTGCCGGAGCTGGAGATCGCTTTCCGCAATTACGAGCGGGACGGCTACTATGCCAACGGAGAACGGCTCGGCGAATCGGCCTCGGCTCCGGAGGCGCAGGATGCGGAAGCGCTGCTGGCGGAGAATAGACGGCTAAAGGAAGAACTGTACAAGGCGAGAAAAGCGATTCAGTCGAAGTCGGCCGGCTCGGGCTCCAGTATGTCGAGCAAGCTCTATGACGCGTTAAGAGAGTAGATACGATTGCGAGGTTGGATGCATGGGGATGAGCAGCAGCTTGAAGTTCCGTGCCGACGGGACGTTCACGATCGTTCAATTCACCGATCTGCACTGGACGGACGGAGGAAAGAAGGACGCACTCACCCGCGCGCTGATGGAACGGATTTTGGAGGAGGAGCGCCCGGATCTGGTCGTGCTGACCGGCGACGTGATCGACAGCCTTCGCTGCGCCGATCCGCTCCGGTCCTTCCGCGAGGCGCTGTCCGCCGTCGTTGGCAGCGGCATTCCATGGGCGGCTATCTTCGGCAATCATGACAGCGAAGGGGATGTTGCGCGGGAACGGCTGCTGGACGTTCAACTGGAGCTGGCGGGAACGATTGCGCAGCCGAGTCCGCACGATATTTCCGGAGTCGGCAACTTTGTCGCGCGAATAGAGGATGCGGCGGGGCGCACGGGAGCGGCGCTTTATTTTCTCGACAGCGGCGCTTATTCGGAGCTTCCGGGCATAGACGGCTACGACTGGGTACGCGCGAATCAGATCGCTTGGTTCCGCGAGCAAGCGGGGGCGCTGCGGCGGGACAACGGAGGCATTCCGGTTCCGGCTTTGCTGTTTCTGCACATTCCGTTCCCAGAGTACCGAGAGATATGGAATACCCGCGTCTGCAGAGGCCGCCGCTTCGAAAAGGTGCACGCCCCGGGGATCAACTCCGGCCTGTTTGCCGCGCTGGTCGAGACCGGCGGGACGGCGGGCGTTTTTTGCGGTCACGATCATATCAACGACTACATTGGCGAACTGGACGGCATCCGTCTCGGCTACGGGAGAGCGACCGGCTACAACACCTACGGACGATGGTTCTACCAACGCGGTGCACGCATCATCCGGCTTCGCGACGGCGAGCCGGGCTTCTCCACCTGGCTGCGACTGGCGAACGGCAGGAAAGTCGGCCCCCAGCCCCGCCACTCTCCGCACTGGTTCTCACGCGCCTAATCGTTATGCCGCCCCTCACAAACCGGGATTCCGGCGTCCGATGTTCTACAGAATCGGTTATCGCGCCTCACAAATCAAGATTTCGCCCCACGATGTTCTAAAGAATCGGTTAACTCGCCTCACAAATCAAGATTTCGCTGCTCGATGTTCTAAAGAATCGGTTAACGCGCCTCACAAATCAAGATTTCGCCGTCCGATGTTCTAAAGAATCGGTTAACGCACCTCCCAAACCGGGATTTCGCCTCCCGATGTTCTACAGAATCGGTTAACGCGCCTCACAAACCGGGATTTCGCCTCCCGATGTTCTACAGAATCGGTTAACGCGCCCCACAAACCAAGATTTCGCCGCTCGATGTTCTAAAGAATGGGTTAACGCGCCCCACAAACCGGGATTTCGCCGCCCGATGTTCTAAAGAATCGGTTAACGCACCTCACAAACCGGGATTTCGCCCCACGATGTTCTAAAGAATCGGTTATCGCGCCTCACAAATCAAGATTTCGCCCCACGATGTTCTAAAGAATCGGTTAACGCCCCTCACAAATCGGGAATTTGGCGTCCGATGTTCTAAAGAATCGGTTAACGCGCCTCCCAAATCGGGAATTTGGCGTCCGATGTTCTAAAGAATCGGTTAACGCGCCCCGCAAACCAAGATTTCGCCTCCCGATGTTCCACAGAATCGATTAACGCGCCCCACCAGCCCCCAATTTCCCGCCCAATGTTGCCTCCCTTATCCGATAGGACAAGTTGTTACTTAACGTATCTAAATGCTAAATTTTTTCTCATAAAAGAAACAAATTGTATCTGATCCGCGTTAAATCCTATACCGCCGCAATCCGATCGGCCCAACCTCAGAGGGCGGAGGAGAAGCGGTGAATAAGAGGAGGTAGCGGGATGAGAAAAATCGTAACGGGAATGCTCGCGCTGCTGTTGGTGCTCGGGCTTCCTTGGACCGCTTGGGGGGCCGCGAACCTGTCGACGGAGCAGAAGTTCGAGGAGCTCAGGCAGAACGGCATCTTTACCGGTTTCTCGGACGGAAGCTCCCGCCTGTACGACTCGATGTCGCGGGAACAGCTTGCCGCGGTGCTGTACCGGCTGCTGGAGCTGCCGGCGGGCCGCACGGTTCCCAGCTACAACGACGTGTTAAAGACGCGCTGGTCGTTTAGCGAGGTCGAGGCCGTCGCGCGGGCGGGGCTGATGAACGGCACGAAAACCCGAACGTTCTCGCCGACGAGCAACGTGACGGTGGAGCAGCTCGCCGTCATCCTGACCAGAAGCTACGGCTTAAGCGGCCCGAGCTCTACGCCGGTAACGGGGCGAGTGTCCCCGTGGGCCAGGGGAGCCGTCGGCCTGGCGCTCGACCGTAAGCTCATTCCGCAGCTTAGCGACTACACGGTAGACGCGACGCGCGGCTTGCTCGTGGAGGCGGCCTACGAAATTTACGCGGAGATGCGCGTCAAACCGCTGTTCGTGCGTTCCGTCGAGCAGTTGACGAACCAATCGGTCAGAATCCAGCTTTTCCAATGGGCGGACCCGGGAGACAAGACGATCGACAAGAGCAGATTCGTCGTCAAGGACGTTTACGGCAATACGCGCAACGTGCTGCAAGCGACCGTCGCCCAGGATGGAATGTCCATCGTGCTGTGGACCGATCGGCAGCTTGGCGGCGTACTGCATACGGTCACGATCGACGGAGCGACATGGAGCTATATGTCCGCGCAGGAGGATACGACGAAGCCGGGGATCGTCTCGCAGCCGGTTAAGGTGGCCCACAAAACCTACGAGCTGATCTTCTCCGAGCCGGTAGAGCAGAAATCGGCGACCAATTCCGCCAACTACCAGTTGAGCGGAGGACTTCGGATTACAAGCGTTAAGCTCTCGCAGGACGGCCGCACAGTTACGTTCACGACTTCGGATCAAGCGGACGGCAAAAACTATCAGCTGACGGTGCGGAATGTGAAAGACCTTGCGGGCAACGTAATGGATACGCGCGGCGATCTGTATCTGACAGGAAGCAACGACAATACGAAGCCGAAGGTCGCGGAAGTGAAAATCGACGTGACGACGGCGCTGATCTCGGTGAAGTTCAGCGAAAAAATCGATCCGAAGCACGCGGCGCTAACGGGCCATTATACGATCGACAAAGGGCTGTCCGTCGTTCAGGCGACGCTGGACGGAGACGGAAGGACCGTCGTCCTGAAGACGACGCCGCAGCGCGACGCCACGTTCTATACGCTGACGGTAAGCGGCATTCCCGATCTGGCGGGCAACGTGATGGACGCGTCGACCAACTGGCGTTTCGGCGGGGTTGCCAACCCGCTCGAGCAGGCCGTTCTGCAGAGCGCGGCCGCGATCAACAAAAATACGGTGGAGCTGACGTTTAATCGCGCGCTGTCCGATGCCGATGTCGGCGGAGTCAAGCTCGGCGGCATGACGGATAACGGAGCCGCGGTTTCGATGTCCGACTGGAGCGCTTTCGTTCAGCGCAAGCCGGGGAGCGACAGAGCGGTGACGATTCAGTATCGGACGAAGTCCTCGGCCAATCCCGACTTGTTCCGCTCGGGTCATGTCTACACGGCCAAGGTTTCCGGCGTATCGGCCTTAAACGCGGCAGGAGGAGCGGATACGGCGGTATTCGCCGGCACGCTCGTCGATAACGCGGTCCCGTTCGTCACGCAAGCGATCGTCCTCGATGGCAAGACGGTTAAAGTGCTGTTCAGCGAACCGGTTAAAAATGTGAGTGCTTCCGCTTTTCAGCTGCGCGAGGTCGACAGGCGGGAGAGGGGCATCGATTACGTCGAACAGGAGAATCCCGGCAAAATCGTCTCGGAAGCGATTCTTAAGCTGGATGACGAATTGCGGTCCAACCGTCATTACGAGCTGACTTTCCGGGCGAATTCGGTGACCGATGCGGCGGGCTGGAACGGCTGGAAGACGAAGGAGGGGGACAAGGCGTTCGCGGTGCGATTCAACACTTAAACCGGGGCATGTATCCAAATCCGGTCCGCCGCGTTAAAATGGTCGAGTGGGCCGTCGCGCGCAGACGGCGATAATGAAGTTCGCACGGAGGAACCGGAATGTATGTAGCAGTCGGATATTTGATCGTCGTTAATCTGATCGCGTTTTATTTAATGGGGCGCGACAAAGCGTTGGCCAGAAAACGAGAACGAAGAATTGCGGAGAGGACGCTGTTTCTGTGGGCGGCGATCGGCGGTTCCGCGGGGGCGATCGTCGGGATGAGGACGTGGCGGCATAAAACCAAGCATGCTTCGTTCACGTTCGGCATGCCGGCGATATTGATCCTGCAGCTTGCGCTTGTCTACTGGTACTTCAACTGACGCTCGACAGCGATGTAAAAAGGGCCAAACCTGCGATTTTCTCGGCAGGTCAGCCCTTTTTTCACGATTCGGAAAGTATAAAATTCGCTAATCTATCCGGAATCGTCTCCGAGAACAAGGCATTCATCGTCTTAAGGACGCCGCAGGCGTTTTTGCTGGTTGCTTTTCCCCGTCAGCGCATCGTCTCAAGAAGCTTCCCGATCAGTATCCGGGTATCGTCCCATTTGTCCTCCGGCGCACGGATGCCGACGATTTGGCGTTCGCCGCCCACCTCGACGCCGTTGAATATCGGGTGCCCGGTCAGATCGATGCCGTAGGCGTAATCCGCGGTATCGTCTTCGGTCCTTGCCTTGCGGATCAGGTTTTCCGGAATCGTCAGTCCGGTCTTGGCGGCGAACTCGTCGAGCTTGACGAATAAGCCTTGCATGGCCAGACTTTCGAAGTTTCTCTCGTCCGTTACGTACACTTCGTCTTTCTCGGTAATGAGCATGAGCACGCTTTTCTGCTGCAGCGCCATGTCCTGCTGGCTCTGGATTTCCGGCGGGTTGTAGACGAGAGAGGTTTTGATTCTCTGCCATTCGGGAACAAGATTCAGCATGTTCTGCTCCAGGAGCTCGGTATCCGCAAAATAGAAGTTGCCGAATACGCTTACCGACAGGTTGGCGGGCGGCGTATTGGCGGCTTCCCTTCTCTTGTCGACGCCTTCCTTGATCATATAACCGGCGACCAGCACGATCAGCAGGCCAACGATGACATGAAGCTTGTAGTAGTAGAAAAAATGGCCGATCTTCGATTGCTTCACGACGGTAACGGTTTTCTCGGATTCGATGCCGATGATGAGGTTGTACGCCTGGTTGATCTCGGTCAGGTTCAGCGTTTCTCCGTCTTCTTCGCCGGCTTCCGAACGGGTTTTCTCGGAACGCGCCCGCTTCAACAAAATAAAGTAGCGATTTTCCACTTGTTCCCGCGTCGCGTCCTCCGGAAGTCCCAACAATTCGTAAGCCTTTTTCATTTGTTCGTCCAATTCGGTCACTCCAGTCCGCCTTCCGTTCTGTCTGCCTACTTAAGAATGATACACGAAGTGCGGAAGCTCGCGCAAACTTACCACGTTTTTAAGACGGCCACCGCTTCGCCTTCCTGCGCGGACGCGGATTTGCCTTCCGGCTCGCGGACGGACGTTCTGTCTTCGGAAGCGGCCGCGGCCTCCGCTTCGGCCCCGTCGTTCATTCTGCTCGTCCCGTGGAAAATGCCCCCGGATTCGATGGAAAGCTCCAGCGCCGACAGATTGCCGTTTAACCGGCCGGTCGACTTGATCGTCAGCTTGGCGGCCGCGGCCACGTTGCCGACGACCTTCCCGGCGATGACGATGTTGCGGGCCTGAATGTGGGAGCGGGCGATGCCGTTCTCCCCGATCGTGACATCCCCGGCGCAATCGATGTCCCCTTCCATCTGGCCTTCGACGCGCAGGCCGGCTTCCGACTTGATTTTGCCTTCGAACGCGGTGCCCTCGCCGATCAGCGTGTCGGTCATATTCGGATCGATCTTCGATTTTTTGCTTTTAAACATGTTATTGGCTCCTTCTCGTTGCTTTAAGATAGGGCTCGGGATCGACATGCTCGCCTTTAACGATCACTTCGTAATGAAGATGGGGACCGGTGCTTCTTCCTGTGGAGCCGAGCTCCCCGATAATATCACCCTTGCGCACCTTGGACCCTACGGTCGCGATAATTTTGCTCATATGGGAATAGTGCGTCTGAATGCCGTTGGAATGGTTGATCAGGACGTTGTTGCCGTGGGAGCTGCTGTGCCCGGCTTCGGTTACGGTGCCGTCCGCGGCCGCATAGATCGGTTCTCCCGTCTTGCCTCCGATATCGACGCCCGCGTGATAAGTCGCCCTGCCCGTGAACGGGTCCTTGCGAATGCCGAACGTCGACGTAATTCGCCGCGAATCGGTCGGCCAGATCGTCGGGGTGACGGCCAAAATTTGCAGCTGCTTGGCCACCGCTTCCTTCGTCAGCTCCAGCTTCGGCTTCATCGTCGCGATCTGTTTGCCGAGAGATTGAAGGCTTTCGCGGGTCTGATCGACGAGCTGGTTCATCTCGGCATCGCTGACCGGAAGCTCTTCGCCGCCCGTCCCGCCGTCCATGGCGTATTCCCCGTCGTCGTTCTCGGCTCCGGACGCTTTGCGGGACGCGGAAGAGGAGCCGGCGTCGAGGCCGACCATTTCCTTCAATTCGGATTCCAGGCTGTTGATGTCTTTCATGCGTGTGGCCATCGACTTCGCCTGCTCGGCCAGGTCGGCCAGATCGGTCTGCAGCTCGTTGATATGTACGTCCTTGTCTTCCAGAATTCGCTCGTAATCTCCCGTTGCCGCGGAAAGCTCCAGCTCAAGCTGACCGATCCGGCTGACATTCCCGCGATAGAGCCATACGGCCGTCGCGCAGCTGACGATCAGAGCGAGAACGAGCGCCACCGCGACCGCAAGCGCAAACGACGAGAGATGAAATCTTTTCACCGCGCTGTTCGCATCCGGGATCACCATGAAGGTGAATTTCCTATTCCTCCATTTCATGACTTTCCTCCTGCTTTTTCTTACATTTCGTCTTATTCGGCTTGATCTTCTCCATCATTATCTGAGGTAATTCGACCCATTTGTCGCATAATCCTTTTTTACCTTAAAAAAATGATCGGAATCAATAGTGGAAAAGGAGGAATTTGTCGGATCGGGGCGAATCCTAACTATAATATATCGATACTCGGGGACGAGTCTTAGGATTAGGGAGGACAATAATGATCAAGCTAGCAGGGATAGATATCGGCAATGACAGCGTAAAGCTGGTAGTGAGCGAATCCAACGACCCTGTCGTCATTCCGAATATCGTGTCGCCGGGGTACGAAAGGCATATTCTTCAGGAAGAGGATTCCCCCCTCAAGGCGCTCGACGTCATGGTCTATAGTCCCAAGCTGAAAAAGAAGGGACAGCGCTATTTCGTCGGCATGCTCGCGTCCGAGGACCAGGACAACGCCGAGCTCGAGGAGACCGACAACAAAGCCACGAGCGACCAGTCGCTTATCGTCGCTCTGACGGCTCTTGCTTATGCCAGCGTCACCAATGTGGCCCATTCGCTCAACCCCGGCCAAACGATCGATCAGGTCGAATACGTCATCGGCACGGGTTTGCCGGTTCGTACTTATGCGCGTTATCATCAAACCTTCGAGGAGAGGCTGGTAGGGGAGCACGAAGTGACTTTCCTGTCCACGCCGAAGCTGAGAGGTCGCACGGTAAGAGTCAATATCCGCAGGGCGATCATCTCGATCGAGGGCGCGGCCGCATTGTTTCATATGGCGACGCACGAGAATTTGCAGGTGCGGGATGAGGAGCTGTATTACGGCTGCATCGGCATTTGCGAGATGGGCGCGCTGACGACGGATTTCCCGGTCGTCAAGCGGATGAGCATCGACAATCAATTCAGCACCGGCGAACAGCTGGGCCTTGCGTCGTATTTGGATTCGATTATTCGCGATGTGGAGGACCAGTACGGCTACCGCTTCCCGAGCCGCGCGAAGCTGATTCAACGGATTCGCAAGCATGAGTTCCTGATTCAGCGGGTCGGCGAGGGCCAGGCGGATATTCGTCCGATCGTCGACAATTACTTCGGTCGCGCCGCGCAGAAGATCGTCGATCTGATTCGCAAGCGCTGGAAGAAGTATCCGGACATTCAATGCTTCTATGTGCTCGGCGGAGGGGCCGCCGCGCTTCGTCCGTACATTCTGGACGTGGCCGAGAACATGCGCCTGCGTTTCGTGGACAACAGCGAGCTTCAGAACGTCTACGGTTATTTGAAGCTGGCGAAGAACAAGACGTCCCAGCAGGAAGCGATCTAACGCAGCCGACAACGTGGAGAAGACCGCGGGAGACAGACATTCCCGCGGTCTTTTTTTGACGATTTTCCCGTAAGCCGGGGCAGCTAAAATGCTCCGTTTATTACCATGGGGATATATCTCCTTCCGCTGCTGATACGGTCATGAAATTAGAATTGATTAACCCGTAACAGGGTAATTTCATGACCGTATGAGGCAGGCGCTTCGCTCTACAGGAGATATATCCCCATTCTTTTTACGATCATTTTAGTTGCCCCTGCTTGCTTACGGAACAGCCTCTTTGGACGAACGTAGTGATACGTTATTCGGAGGAGCGGTTGCGCCTGCCGAGAAAGTCCCGGTAAATGCCCGGGGTCGAGTCCGGGATCAGGAAGGCGCCAACCGCCTTCTCGTAAAATTCGGCCGGACCGACGCCTCCGATAATCGCGTAGACGTAGCCGGCCTCCCGCATGCTGTGAAGGCTCTTGAGCAGCAGCGCCTTGCCGATGCCCTTGCCTTGCTCCGAGTCCAGCACCCGGGTCGGGCCGAAGAAATTCGGCGCCGTCGCCTCGTAGCAGGCAAAGCCGAGAATGTCGGTCCCGCGCGTCGCGAGGTAGCAGCTTACCGGCAGGCGGGCGAAGCATACGTCGGCCTCTCCCGAGGCGCTGACGGTGGAATGCTCGGCGACCCACTCGACGACGCGGCGCTTGTCCGGAGCCAGCGCGCGGTGGATGCGAACGCCTTCTTCGCGTTCCAGGCGGGCGAGCAGATCGTCGTGAGAGGGCAGGTTCAACAGGTTGACGAGCATGTCGGCCATAGCTTGATCTCTCCTTTTACAGTTGGGCGGCTTCGCTAACGGTTCAGCCGCCCATTCGTCGGTCAATTCGTCAGTACGGTAACGGACGGCTTGCCAAGGGCTTCGGTTTTTCCTTGCAGGACGTTCGCGACGGCATCGAACGCTTGAGCGGTATATTCGTAGGCGGCAAGCGACCAGACGTTCGGGCTCAGCGAGCGCAGATCGTAGGGATTGCGCAAAGCGACGGCGACGACCGGCGCGTCCAGCTCCGCAAGCCGATTGACCAGCTCCAGCTGCCCCGGGTACAGGTGCCCGTTGTACGTGCCGACGACGATGGAGGTGGCTCCACAGGCTCGTTCGGAGATTGCCGCGATTTCCTCGGCGGTCGGGTTCGAGGGCGTCACCTCGGCTTGGCCGCCCAGCTTCTCCGCCATGTAGACGGGAAAGCTCAGCGGATCGTTCGCAAGGTTGGACACCTGCGTGGCGCGGAAGACCGGACAGCCTGCGAAATAAGGACGATCCCCGAGGGGAGGGAAGCGGTTTTCGGGCATGCGGATCGGCGTTAACGTACGCCCCAGCAAGTCGAGGTTTTCCCGGCGATGGGCGTCGCTGCCGACGATGGACGGGTCCGGCGCCGGACGGTTCAGATAATCCGCCTTAAGCGCGGCGATCCGCTCTACGGACTGCTCCCATTCTTCCGGGTCCAGCTCTCCCGATTCCAGCGCCCGCAGAATCGCTTCGGCCGAGTCCGCGGCCAGTGCAGCCGTATGGGAGACGAGCACGAGGTCCGCGCCGGCTTTGATCGCCTCGACCGTGCCTTGAACCGTGCCGACGGTGTGCTGGATCGCTTTCATCTCCAGGCAGTCGGTCATGATCAAGCCCTGGAAGCCCATTTCTTCCCGAAGCAGCCCGGTCAAAATTTGACGCGACAGCGTCGCCGGCTTGCCGGGATCGACCCGGGGAAAGACGATATGCGACGACATGATCGCGGGAATGCCCGCTTCGACCGCGGCCTGGAAAGGCGCAAGCTCGACGCTCCGCAGCTCGTCCATCGTCTTGTCGACGACCGGAAGCGCCAGATGGGAATCCACGCTCGTATCTCCATGTCCGGGAAAATGCTTGCCGCAGCTGAGCGTGCCGCTGTCGTCCAGTCCCCGCATCATCGGGAGCGCGTAGCGGATCACCGTCTCCGGCCGCTCCCCGTAGCTGCGGACCCCGATGACCGGGTTGGCGTCGTTGGAGTTCACGTCCAGCACGGGGGAGAGATTGAAGTTGACGCCGAGGGCTCTCAGCTCCAGTCCGGTTATTTTCCCCGCGCTGTAGGCGTTCGCGGGATCGCCGGTCGCGGCGATCGCCATCGCCCCGGGAACCCGGGTGGCGTCGTCGGAGAGGCGGGAGACGGCGCCGCCTTCCTGATCGATGGCGATAAAAGCGGGCCGTCCGGTTTCTTGGATGACCAGACGCTGAATGTCCTCGCACAGTTCTTGCAATTGCTCCTTATCCGTAACGTTCCATTTGAACAAAATGACGTTGCCGATTTTCCATTTTTTCACCAGAGAGATAAACTTATCGTCTAGCCGCGGGCCATCGAATCCGGCCATCATTCGTTGTCCGACCTGAGCGATCAAGGATGGAGTCCCGTCCATATTAAGCACCTCCGCGTTAGTTTGCACGGCTTCGTCCGCCCCTGATGGCGGCCTTAAGCCTGCCGTCGTGCCGCTCCAGAAGAGCGGCGGCCTCGGCGGCGTCCACCTTGGCCTCGAGCATCAGAATGGCGGTCTTCACGTGCAGGTCCGCTTCCTTTAACGCCTGCCGGGCTTCCTCTTCCGAGACGCCGGTTACTTGCCTCACGATGCGGATGGAGCGGTCGTACAGCTTGCTGTTGCTGGCTTTCAGATCGACCATCAGATTGTTGTACACCTTGCCCAGCTTGATCATCGCGCCGGTCGTCAGCATGTTCAGCACCAGCTTCTGTGCGGTACCGCTCTTCAGCCGGGTGGAGCCGGAGATGACCTCGGGTCCGACGACGGGGGCGATGCAAATCTCGCACAGCTCGCTCAGGCGGGAGTTGGGGTTGGTCACGATGCCGATCGTCGCCGCGCCGATCTCGCGTGCTTGGTCGATCGCTCCCAGCACGTAGGGGGTCGAGCCGCTCGCGGTGATGCCGACGACGACGTCGCCGGCGGTCACGCCTTTGTCCAGAATGAGCTGCGCTCCGCTGCCGGAGTCGTCCTCGCATCCTTCCACGGCCGTTCTCAAGGCGACGTCGCCGCCGGCGATGTAGGCTTGAACCAGATCGGGATCGGTCCCGTAGGTAGGCGGGCATTCGCTGGCGTCCAGAACGCCCAATCTTCCCGAAGAGCCGGCTCCGACGTAGAACATCCGGCCTCCGCTTCTCAACGACTTCACGATCAGATCGACCGCCGCGGCAATGGAGTCGACCTCTTGGCGGACCGACAGGGGAACGCACTGGTCTTCGTCGTTCATCAGAAGCAGCATGTCCCGCGTGCCGGATTCGTCGATCGAAGCGGTGGCCGGATTGTTCATTTCCGTTGTCAATTGAGAGAAGTATGAAGTCATAAGTCATCCATCCTTTTCTGGACGCGATAGAGGTTTGATTCTGTCGAACGCTCTGCGTATAATGAGAATAATTTTCATGTTTATTAATTTTAGGAAGCGGGTGCGAGCTATGACCAATATAGAGATCCGCGTGCGCAACATTTACAACGATTTAAGCAATTCGGAGAAAAAAGCGGCGGATTATTTTCTGGCCGATGTCGAAAGAGTGTTTCATCAGCCGATCGCCCAATTGGCGGAAAGCGCCGGCGTCAGTCAGGTAGCCTGGGTCCGGTTGGCCAAGGCGCTCGGCTTCGACGGTCTGAAGAGCATGAAGAGAAGCCTGTTCAGCGAGCTTAACAGCAGCTACATCGAAGACGTGGACAAGAGCCGCTATATTTTCACCGATATTAAAGACTATTCCGGCCTCTCCGACGTGTTCATGGCCATCAAGAACAGCAGCGTGCAATCGATCGAGGATACGGTCAACCTGCTGAACGCCGACGTCGTGGAGGCGGTTGTGCAGCGGCTGATCGACGCACGCTCGGTCAAGCTGTTCGGCGTGGGCGCTTCCGCTCTCGTCGCCGAAGATTTCTACAACAAGCTGCTGCGCATCGGCAGCAACGTCTGCTTCAGCCATGACGGACATATCCAGCTCACCTACGCGGCCAACACGAGGGAAGGGGACGTCTGCTTCTTCATCAGCCATTCCGGCATGACCAAGGAAGTGCACGAAGCGTTCGATATCGCCTCCAAAACCGCCGGAGCCACGATGGTGTCCTTAACCAAGCTGGGCAAAAATCCGTTGGCCTCCCGCGCGGATTTCGAGCTCTATACGTCGTCCCCGGAAATCAATCACCGGAGCGGGGCGATGAGCAGCCGCATCTCTCAGCTTATCGTGATCGACGTGCTGTTCACCGCGCTGGCGAACCGCAATTACGACAACGTCATCCACAGTCTCATTCGGAGCTCCGAATCGTGCCGGTCGTACCGTAAAATTTAGCGCGTTCACCCTTTGACCGACCCGACCGTCAGGCCGGCGACGAAGAAGCGCTGCAGCAGCGGGTAGAGGATGATGATCGGCAGCGTCGACGTAATGATGACCGCCGATTTGATCGACATGGCGATCGTGCTCTTGTCCGCGGCTCCGGCGCCGTCTCCGACCATCGACGTGCCGTTGACGATGTTGCGCAGGAACAGCATGACCGGATACTGGTCGGTATTGAGATAGATCAAGCCGTTGAACCAGTCGTTCCAGAAGAAGACGGCGGTGTACAGCCCGATCGTGGCAAGCGCCGGCGTGGACAGAGGCAGGATGACCCGCCGCAAAATGCCGAAGTAGCTCAAGCCGTCGATTATGGCGGCTTCTTCTATTTCCGAGGGGATGGCCCGGAAGAAGTTGATCAGAATGATCAGGTTGAACTGGTTAAGCGCGAACGGGAGCAGCATCGCCCATACCGTGCCGGTCAGATGAAGGTTGGAGACCAGCAGATAAGTCGGGATAAGCCCGCCGGAGAAAAACATCGAGAACACGATCAGCATCATGACCAGCTTGTGCCCGTACAGGAATCGCTTGGACATCGCGTAAGCGAACAAGGCGCTCATGAGAAGCGAGATCAGCGTTCCCGCCGCGGTATAGAAAATGGTGTTGCCGTAAGCCTTAAAGAAGTTCGGATACGTGAGAATCTGGTTATAGGCCTCGAAGTTCCAGCCGACCGGGAACAGCGTTACCTTGTTGTTGATGATCGCGTCGGGGCTGGACAAGGAGAGCGCCAGCATGTAGAGAAACGGGACGAAGCAGATCAGGACGACGAAGATCATAACGGCGTAGATCAGCACGTCGGCGAAAGTCAAAGGACGAGATTTGCGCTGCGTATTCATAGGGGGCCGCTCCTTTCCGGATTAATAGATGCTTTCGCCCGACATTTTTTTACTGAACCAGTTCGTGGCGGAGACGAGGATGACGCCGATCACTCCGCTGAACAGGCCGATCGCCGTCGCGTACGAATAATTCTGATTGGTCAGGCCGGTGCGGTAGACCAGCGTATCGATGATGTCGCTGACCATGGCGTTGGACGGCGTATACATGAGCAGCACCTTCTCGAAGCCGAGGCTGAGCAGCGAGCCGACGTTCAGAATGAGCATGACCATAATCGTCGACATGATGGACGGAATCGTCACGTAGACGACCTTCTGGAAGCGGGTAGCCCCGTCGATATCCGCCGCTTCGAACAGCTCCCGGTTGACTCCGGTGATGGCGGCCAGGTAGATGATGGCGGTCCAGCCCGTAAACTGCCACGTCTCCGTTAAAATGTAGAGCGGCCGGAAATATTGCGGCTCGTTAATGAAATAGATCGGTTCCATGCCGAACAGAGCGCCCAGCAAGCGGTTCAGCAGCCCGGAGCTGGGGGACAGCAGCTCCCCCAGGATGGCGATGACGACCACCGTGGAGATGAATCTCGGCATATAGCTTACGGTCTGTACGAATTTGCGAAATCGTTTGGAACGAATCTCGTACAGCAGCAGGGCGAAGATAATCGGAATCGGAAAATTGATCAGAATGTTCCCGAACGACAGGATAAGCGTGTTGTTGAAGGCCCGCCAGAAAGCCGGGTCCTGCATGAAGCGCTCGAAATAGGCCAGCCCGACCCATTCGGTGCCGTAAGGCCCCATGGCCGGCCGGTAGCGCCGGAAAGCGAGCACGTTGCCGATCAGCGGGGCGTATTTGAACAGCAGAAAGTGGCATAACGGCAGCAGCATCATGACGTAGAGCTGCCAATAACGGCGGAAATGGCGCAGCCTCGGGTTCGGAGGAGCGTAGCTTCCGCTCGGAGTTTTCGATAGGAGTGTCGAATCTGCCAAAAGCTTCACCTTCTTCGCATGGATGAGGGACGATAGGAGCGTGCGATCCGATGAGCAAAGACCCGCCGCGGAAATGTCGGTCAGCCCGTGACTCGCTTTTTCCCGGCAGGTCTTTATTCTTATCGCTTCAGAAATACGGAATCCTTGCCTTATTTACAAGTTGTCGTTGTAGAGCTGGGTGAAGCGTTCGATCTGCAGTCCTTTCATTTCCTTGACGTACTGGTCCCAATCCTTGTCCAGGCTTTTCTTGCCGGTCAGGAACGCGTCGGCCCACACCTCGAACGTGTCGGCGAGCGGCGTCTGCAAGGACGCGGCTTCTTCGGCGATCATGTCGTCGAACATCGGCGTCGGAGGAATCGGCTGGATCGAATCCGGCATTCCGGCGACGACAGCGTTGATCTGGCCGTAGTTTTCGTCGTACTTGGTCATTTCCTGCGCGTTGATCCAGACCAGTTGGGTTACATCGGAGCCCGCGCCGTATTTCAGCTGCATTTCTTTGTAGATGCCGTTCGGCGAATTGACGATGTCGTCGGCGTATTTGATTTTGTCGCCGTCCATCGTGTACGTCTGGCCTTCCACGCCAAGCCCCCAGATTTTCGCGCCTTCCTCGGAGAAGAAGATTTCGTCGACCGTTCTGACCAGGCGCTCGAAGTCCGGCCGGTCCGCCGCTTTTTTCGGGAACAGGATGCCCGATCCGGTGCTGCTCTTCTGCTGGTGATGCGCTCCGGCCGGTCCGGCGAGCGGAGGATACATCTGCAGCTTAAAGCCGGCTTCCGTCGCGGCGCTCTCGACGCCGCCGATCTGGTCGTAATAGGCGTAGGTGGCGAACGATTTGCCGGTGGCCATCTTCTGCGACCATTTGTCGCCGTCGATCGGGTCGGCCATTTCCGGATCGAGCAGACCTTCCGCGAACAGCTTGGAGAAGAACTTCATGTATTCCTTGTACTGGTCGCTGATCGCGCCCGGGAAGTACGTTTGGTTCGCATAGTCCCAGCTCAGCGTTTTGGAGCCGTCCGCTCCGTTCTTGCCGACGCTGATTCCGTAGGACGGCATCGTCATGCGATAGAGCACGCGAGGGCCGGCGAGAATCGTCAGCGGGTAGGAATCCGGATTTTCTTCCTTGAACTTCTTCAGCACGGCGTACAGATCGTCGAACGTTTGCGGCGCTTGCAGTCCGTATTTCTCCAGCAGGTCCTCCCTCAGGATAAGACCGCCGTCGTAGAACGGCTTGTCGTACAGCGAAGGCAGATAATAGCGTTTGCCGTCCTTCAGGTTCAGGCTCGCCACTTGATCCTCCAGGCCGAAGGCTTGGACGCGGGCGTTAAAGTTCGGCGTCCAGTCGGAGTAGTCGCTGATCGGAACGATGGCGCCGTTCAGCGCCAGAGAGGCGTTCTCGCCCTTGGTGGACTGGTACAAAATGACGTCCGGAGCGTTGTTGCCGGTGTTCAGGGCGAGCGAAACCTTCGTCTGATAATCGGCGATCGGGATGATTTCGAATTTGATGTCGGCGTTAAAGCGTTTTTGCACTTCCTGCACCGTCAGCCAGTCTTCCTTAAACGGCAGCGTTGCGTTGTCGGAGTAGAAGACCGAGAACTTGATCGGTTGTTCCGATTGTCCGTCGGGCGATCCCGACGAATCGGGGCTTTGGCCCGAGGCGGCCGGCGACGAAGCCGACGGCTGGGCGTTGTCTTTTTTGGAGCTGCACGCGGCCAATGAAGACGCTGCCAATAGAAAGACGAGAATGAGGAGAGCGCTTTTTTTCTTGGACATACTTGGCATGACCTCCCGGTTTTTTGAATGGACGAACAAGTGATGGCGAAACGCTTGAGCGAATAGTAACATACTTTTATTTCAATGGTCAACGGTTAATTACGAAACTTTATTTCTGATTTTGAAAGGGCTTTCCGATCGGGAGCAAACGTTGTCGAATTGTCCTAGAGACAGGCAGCGCCCGGCGCAAATTCTGTTGTGGAAATTGCCCGAACCTCTCCCGCCGTCGCAAGAATAAAAAGGAATTCCGCGAACTTCAGGGTTTCCCATTGTGAAACTTTTTATTGCTTAATATTTTGTGAATTGAAACCGGAAGGAACTCAGCCTTGAAGGAGCGCAGCCCCAAAATTTCGCCAATCCTCCGATTGGGCGCCCGATGTTCTACAGAATCGGTTAACGTACCGCACAATCCACCAAATTCCCGCCCGATGTTCTACAGAATCGGTTATCGTACCGCCCAAGTCACCAATTGTGCACTCGATGTTCTACAGAATCGGTTAACGTACCGCCCAAGTCACCAATTTCGCACTCGATGTTCTACAGAATCGGTTATCGTACCGCCCACCACCAATTTCGCACTCGATGTTCTGACTGTCCTTTACGGGCTGGTGGACTGTCGTCGATGTGCCGATGATCCGTCAAATAACAGTCCCGCAGGGCGTTATTCGTCGATGTCACCGTTGATCGGCCCAATAATGCTCCGCCAAGATGGAACTGGACAGCTTCGTCCGATTTTGGTGTCTGAAACAAGGGGATAGGAGGAGGACTCGCACGTTGGCGCACGGAGAGGGGGCAAGCGAAAGGTTACTCTATTTTCACATCCGCTTTACCTTCGGGAGGCCTTGGCGAGAGTAAGTCCTGTGGCCGGCCATGAAAAAACGGCTCCCGCCGTCCTCGGTGAAGGACAGGGGAACCGTTAGACGAGCTTAGGAAAACAGCTTCTTGCCGTCAATCCAGGTCGATACGAGCTTCAGCTCGTCGTCGAGCAGGAGGAAGTCCGCTTGCTTGCCGGCTTCGAGCGTGCCGATCGAGGCGTCCAGGCCGAGCTGGCGGGCGGGATTGGCGCTGGCCATCCGGCTGGCTTCCTCCAGCGAAACGCCGATCTTCCGGACGAGGAAACGAACGGCGGAGATCATCGTCAGCGTGCTGCCGGCCAGGCTGTCGTTTTCCTTCAGCCGGGCGACGCCGCATTTCATGTGAACGGGCAGCCCGCCAAGCTCGTAATCGCCGTCGGGCATGCCCGCGGCAGCCATCGCGTCGGTGACGAGAATGACGTTGTCCACGCCTTTGGCCCGGGTGATGAGCTTGACGCCGGCCGGGTGGACGTGATGGCCGTCGGCGATCACCTCGGCGACGATGCGGTCGTCCGTCAGCACCGCGCCGACGGTGCCCGGGTTGCGGTGATGCAGCGGCGTCATCGCGTTAAACGTATGCACGGCGTGGCGCAGGCCGCGGTCCGCCGCGGCGACGACCTGGTCGTAGGTCGCGTCCGTATGGCCGCAGCTGGGAACGATGCCGTTGGCGGCCAGCTTCTCGATATAGTCGAGCGAGCCCTCGATCTCCGGCGCAAGCGTCTGCAGCTTGACGACGCCGGGGAAGCGTGCGACCCAATCGTCCAGCCATTCCGGCTGCGGCGGCAGAATGTAGGCCGGGTTCTGGGCGCCCTTCCATTTGACGCTGACGAACGGGCCTTCGAGATGGACGCCGACCAGCTTGGCATAAGGCATCGGCTTGGCCATATAATCGGCCGCCAGCGCAATCACGGCGGTCAACTCCTCGCGCGGCGCCGTCAACGTCGTCGCGAGCATGCTCGTCGTGCCGTTCGAGGCGTGAAACTTCGTAATCGCCCGGATGCCTTCTTCGTCGGCGTCCATAAAGTCGTGATTCGCGCCGCCGTGGACATGAACGTCGACAAAGCCGGGAACGAGCCAGGCGCCTCCGGCATCCACTCGTTCGACCTCTGTAAGCCGTCCGCCCAACTCCCGGACGCTTCCGACCTCCGCGATTTTGTCTGCTTTCACATGAACGTACCCGTCCGCGATCGTTCCTTGGGGAGCAACGACCCGGGCTCCGACGATCAACAGCTCCTTCTGCGCTTCGCTCATGCGAGTTTGCCTCCTGCGGCGGAATCAAGCAGTACGATGAGATTCGGATGGGTTTGCAGCAGCGAGGCCGGAACGTCCGTCGTGATCGACCCCTGCAGCGCTTCGCGGATAATGTCGGCTTTGTCCGCGCCTTTGACCACAAGAAGAATTTTCTTCGCCTTCAGAATCGTGCCGACGCCCATCGTCAGCGCCTGCTTCGGCACGTCGTCGATCGAATCGAAGAATCGGGCGTTCGCTTCGCGGGTTTTCTCGGCCAGCTCCACGATATGGGTGCCCTTGATCAAAGCATGCGCAGGCTCGTTAAAGCCGATATGGCCGTTATGCCCGAGACCGAGCAGCTGCAGGTCGATCTGCCCGGCCAGCTCGATCGCTTCGTCGTAACGGCGGCATTCCTCCGTCAGATTCGCGGCGTTGCCGTTGGGAATATGGCGCTGCGCCTCCGGCAAATCGATGTGCGAGAACAGATGGGCGTTCATATAGGAATGGTAGCTCTCCGGATGGTCGATCGGCAGATTGACGTATTCGTCCAGATTAAACGTGGTGACGCTGCGGAAGCTGACCATGCCTCTCCGGTAGTCGCGCACGATCTGCTCGTAAATGCCGACGGGAGTCCCTCCGGTGGCCAAGCCGAGCACCGCTCGCGGGATCGTCTGAATTTGTCCGACGATAATGTTGGCCGCCGCCTCGTTAAGCTTCTCGTCGCTGTCGAACATGAGGATGTTCATTTCGATTTTCTCTCCTTTTTGCCCGTTGAATACTGCTCTACCGTTTGATAAGACTGCTTCAGCCGCGGGACGTACAGCTCGAAATGCTCGCTGACCAAGCCCGTGAACAGCACGTCGATGACGTGCAGCGTCGCCATGCGCGAGGCCATGTCTCCGCGCCGCATCCCGATTTCCGCCGAGGAAGTGAACAGCTTGATGCTTGCCTCCTCGGCCAGCGAATTCGCCCCGAAGCGGGTAATCGACAGCGTCGTCGCTCCCCGCTCGGCCGCGCAGCGAAGCGAGTGAATCGTCTCCGGGGTTTCTCCCGAATACGAGATGCCGACGGCGACGTCCTTGTCGGTCAGCGAAGCGGCCGACGTCAGCTGGAGATGCGGATCGGAGAACGCGGCCGCCGCCTTGCCGATCTGAATCAGCTTGTGGAAGAAATCCTGAGCCACGATGCCCGACGTCGCCGATCCGTACAGATCGATGCGCGCGGCGTTGTGCAGCGCTTCGATGGCGAGGCGGAGCTGCGCCAGATCGAGCACCTGGGTCGTATCGGTAATCGACCTCAAATGGTTCGACGTAATGGCGGACACGATCTCCGGCAGCGGATTGCCCGCCACGATGTCCTGATAACGGCTCGAAGTCGATGTCATCTGGACGAGCTCGGTCGCCAGCCGCTGCTTGAAGTCGGGAAAGCTGTGGGAATGGAACGTTTTGCAGAAGCGCGAGATCGTCGCCGGACTGCTCCCGGAACGCTGCGCCAGCTCCGTGATCGTCATCTGGACGGCCTCATGGGGGTGCCGGAGCAGGAAGTCGGCCAACGCGCGCTCCTTCGCATGAAGACTGTCCCATCTTTCCTGAATCGCATGAAGCAAACTCATCGCGTACCCCCTTATTCCAGAAAATTAATTTCTTGATTTCATAAAATAATAAGAAAACCATTTTCATGATCATTCTACTGCATCTTGCGCGTCCGCGCAATCGGTTCCCGCCCTTTCCGGCGGAGTCGAACAACGCGGCAGCGGGGACAAAATTGCTTTTTTCATAGGCAATTTTGTTCTTTTGCGAAATTTTTCGCTTTTGCGGCTCGATTTTGAACTATAGTTAATTAGATAGAAGAAATTGACTCCGGCGGGGTCTGTGCTATAGTGGAGAAAGTATTGAAAATAATGGAAAACATAGCGGGCGTTCGATGCCGAGGGGAGAGAGCATTCGATGACAGGCGGGGAGACGACGGGCGAGGAAATCGTCCGCGCCGAGGGCATTAAGCGCGTGTTCGGCAGAGGATCGGGAGCGGTCACGGTTTTGAAGGATGTGGATATCCGGCTGACGGCGGGAAAGCTGGTTGCGCTTAAAGGACGGTCCGGCTCCGGCAAAACGACGCTCATCAACCTGCTGAGCGCGCTGGACCAGCCGACGGAAGGCACGATTACGTTCGACGGGCGGGAGCTCACGGCGATGTCGGGCAAGGAACGGGACGAGGTCAGGCGCAAGGAAATGGGACTTATTTTCCAATCGTTCGCCCTGATTCCGTTAATGTCGGCTTTCGAGAATGTGGAATTCGTGCTGAGAGTCGCGGGATATCCGGCGCAGGAGCGCAAGCGGGCGGCGACCGAGGCGCTGGAGAGGGTCGGCTTGAAGCAGCGGATGCATCACCGGCCGTTCGAAATGTCCGGCGGCGAGCAGCAAAGAACGGCGATCGCCCGCGCCATCGCCCACAAGCCGAAGCTGATCTTGGCGGATGAGCCTACGGCGGAGCTGGACAGCCGGACGGGCTTGCAAATTATAAAAGCGTTCAGGGATCTGGTGGAGCGCAGCGGGGTGACGATCGCCCTGACAACGCACGACCCGGCAATTATGGAAATCGTAGACCACGTATACGAATTGGAGGATGGACAAATTGTCTCGCGTTCTTAGAAAATCGGCTATTCTTGGAATCGTTTTCACGATTGGCGCCGCGCTGTCCGGCTGCTCGCTGCTGCCGAAGGAGGAGCAGGAGCTTAAGCCTCCTCTCGTCAAGCCCCGGCAGGAAAATTATTCGACGGTTACCGCGGAGAAAGGCACGATCGTCAAGGCGATATCGGGAAGCGGCGTGTTCGAGTCGGTATCGACGAGCATCGCCCAATTTTCCGGGCAAGGCGGCCGCATCGACGAGATTCTCGTCAAGTCGGGCGACCAGGTCAAGAAAGGCGATCTGCTCGTGCAGCTCATCGTTGACGGTCTGGACATCCAGCTCAAGGAGCAGCAGCTGGCGCTGGAGAAGGCGAAATACGCATTCCGGCAAGCTCGCGAATCCGACGAGCAGGCTTTCAATATCGCCGGCCTGCAGGTTGAAATTGAGCAGTTGAAGTACGATCGGCTGGCCAAGCAGTTCAATTCCAAGCAGCTCGTCTCCGAGATCGACGGGCAGGTCGTGTTCGCCGAATCCTTGACGGAAGGCGACTACGTCGAGGCGTATCAGACGCTCGTGACGATTGCCGATCCGTCCAGCCTGCGCATTTCCCTGCGCGTCGACAACGCGAACGACATTCGCGAGGTGCAGGTCGGCGTTCCCGCCGAGGTTTCCTTGAAGGGAGAGAAAATCGTCGGCACAGTGACGCAGACGCCGTCCTCCGCGCCGGAGACACTGAATCAGCAGCTGGCCGAGAAGTACGCCAAGACGCTGTACGTCGAGCTGCCGGAACTGCCCAAGGAAGCCAAAATCGGCTCGATCGCGGACGTGAAAATCATTACGCAGCAGCGGGAAGACGTGGTCAAAATCCCGCGCAGCGGCTTGCGCTCGTACCTGGGACGCAATTTCGTGCGCGTGCTGGAGGACGGCGAGCGGCTGCGGGAGGTCGACGTAGAGCCCGGCCTGGTCGGCTCCACGGAAGTGGAGGTCGTCAAAGGGCTTGACGAAGGCCAGATCGTCGTGCTGCAGTAGCAGGTTTCGCCTTCGGGGCGCAAGGGGGTTACGCTTTGGCTTTGTTCATCATGATCATTCGTAAAATGGTCAAAAATAAATGGCTCGTATCGAGTTTGTTTTTCGGCATTCTGATGACGGTGGCGTTGGTCGGCACGATGCCGATTTATTCCGAGGCGATTCTGAGCCGCATGCTCGTCAAGGATCTGGAGACGTTCCAGAACGAGAGGAGCACCTATCCCGGCCAGCATTGGTCGATGGTCGGATTTTACAACGAAAGCCTGGAGAGACGGCAGTCGGTAATCGAGACGCTGGATCGTTACATGGAGCAATCCGCCGCTCCGGGATTCGGCATTCCGGTCAAGGAATTGGTGAAGGAGCGGCGAACCAAGTCGGTTCGGCTTGTCCCGGAGCAGGAGCCGGACAAGAAAAACGCGCTTACGACGACGCTTCGCGCATACAGCGACTTCCAGAAGCATATCCGGCTCGTGGACGGACGGCTGCCCGCCCAACAGCCCGTAGACGGCGTTTACGAGGTGCTGCTGACGGAGCAGGCGCTGATCCGCTTCGGGCTTGTGCTCGACCAGGTGATGCTGCTGAAGGACGACGGCATACAGGGAACGGTCAAAATCAAGCCCGTCGGCATGTTCACGAAGCTGGAATACGACGATCCGTATTTTCGGAATTCGAGCCTGAGCGATCTGGGCGCGGCGTTCGTCATCGACTACAAGCTGTTCGAGAACGAGTTTATCCGGGGCGGCAAAGTGCCGGTCAGCGCGAGCGGCTGGTATTTCGTGCTGGATTACACGAAGATGGAGCTTCGCAACGTGAACGACTTCATTGCCACGGACAAAGCGATCCGGGCCGAAGTGCAGTCGAGATCGGCCGCGTTCCAATCCGAGTTCGGCGCGCCGACGATTCCGACGATCGAGAAATATTTCGAGCGCTCGAAGCAGCTCGGCAAGCTGATGTGGTCCTTGAACGTGCCCGTGCTGATTATGCTCGGCTTCTATATGTTCATGGTGTCCAATCTGATCATCGACCGGCAGAAGAACGAGATCGCCGTCCTGCGGAGCCGCGGCGCGGCCAGATGGCAGGTCGTCGCTTCGTTCGCGATCGAAGGGCTGCTGCTGTGCGGCCTCGCCTGGTTGATCGGCCCGCTCATCGGCCTGGGACTGACGAAGGTGCTGGGCGCTTCCAACGGTTTCCTGGAATTCGTGCAGCGCGCCCGCATGACGGTTCGGTTAAACGAGCAGGCGTATCTGTACGGCGGAATAGCGGCCGGCGCGTCGTTCCTGATGATGCTCGTTCCCGTGCTGCTGGCCACCCGGGTGTCGATCGTCGGCCACAAGCAGCAGCTGGCGAGAATGCAGAAAACGCCGTTCTGGCACAAGGCGTTCCTGGACGTGCTCGCGCTGGCGGTCGCTTTTTACGGACTGTATACGTTCCGCAACCGCTTGAAGGATCTGCAAACCCTCGGTCTCGGCGCGGACGATCTGAACCTGGACCCGCTGCAATTCGTCATGCCGGCCCTGTTCGTCGTCGGCGGAGGGCTGCTGATTCTGCGGCTGTACCCACTCATGCTGAAGCTAATTTACTGGGCGGGACGCAAGTGGTGGCCGCCGTCCTTGTACGCTACGCTTATTCAGGTCGGACGTTCGAGCAGCCAATATCAGTTTTTGATGATCTTCCTGATCATGACGATCGCGATCGGGGTGTTCAGCGCGGGGGCCGCGCGAACCCTCAACATCAATACGGAGGAACGCATTCGCTACGCCAACGGGGCGGACATCGTCCTGCAGTCCCAATGGCCCAACGACAAGCCGCCTCCGGCTCCGCCGGGCGCTCCGGCGCCGGAGCCCGTCCAGACGAACAAGCCCGTGCATTATTTGGAGCCGTCGTTCGATCCGTTCCGGACGCTGACGGGCGTGGACGAGGCGGCCAAGGTGTTCGTCAAGGACAACGCCGCGTTCTCGGCCGGGGACAAGACGGGCACGATTAAGCTGATCGGCATCGATACGGACGATTTTGGCCGCACGGCCTGGTTTCCCGATTATCTGCTGGACTATCCGCTCTACGAATATTTGAATCTGATCGCGTCGGACCCCCGGGGCGTGCTCATTTCCCGCACGATGGCGGACCAGCGCGGGCTGCAGAAGGGCGACACGATCAATATCGGGTGGGAGAACGTCAACTATCAGCCGTTCGTCGTGTTCGGCATTATCGATTATTTCCCGACGTTTAATCCGAACCCGCCGCAGGGCACCGTGAATTCGGCCGACAAGAACGGGCAAGGTTCCGCGCCGATGCTCGTCGTCGGCAATTTGAACCGGATTCAGTTCCAGCTTGCCCTGGAGCCTTACCAGGTATGGCTGAGGCTGAAGCCGGGAGCTTCGACGAACGATCTGTACGCGAGCATGGAAGAGCAGAAAATACCGCTGATCAGCATCGTCAACACGAGGGAGGAACTGACCAAGGCGAAGAACGATCCGTTCCTGCTCGCCTTGAACGGGATATTGACGCTGGGTTTCCTGATTTCCATCGTGATCAGCTTCGTGGGCTTTTTGCTGTACTGGATATTGTCGCTGAAAGGACGGACGCTGCAGAACGGAATCATGCGCGCGATCGGCGTGTCGCTGCGGCAGTTGATCGGCATGCTGGCGCTGGAGCAGCTGCTGACGTCGGGAGCGGCGGTGCTGATCGGCGTTCTGATCGGCAATCTGGCCAGTCGACTGTATGTGCCGAACTTCCAAATCGCGTTTAATCCGAGCAGCCTTGTGCCTCCGTTCAAGGTGATGTTCGAAGCGATCGATTTTGCGAGGCTCTATTCCGTCGTGGGCGTCATGCTCGTGCTGGGGCTTGGCATTCTGTCCTACATGCTGTCCCGCATCCGGGTTCATCAAGCGCTCAAGCTGGGGGAGGACTGACCGATGATTACTTGCGAAGGCTTGGTCAAAATCTACAAAGCCGCCGATCTCGAGGTGTTCGCCCTGCAAGGCTTGGACCTGCAGATCGAAGCCGGCGAGCTGATGGCGATCATCGGCAACAGCGGCAGCGGCAAGTCGACGCTGATGAACATGCTCGGCGGCCTGGACCGGCCGACGGCCGGCAAGCTGGAGATCGACGGCAAGAACATGCTGAAGATGGGCGAACGGGATCTCGTGCGCTACAAGCGGGAGAGCGTCGGCTTCGTCTGGCAGAACAATGCGCGCAATCTGATCCCGTACTTGACGGCGCTTGAGAACGTGGAGCTGCCGATTCTGCTCAAGGGCAGGCGCAAGCGGCTCCGCGCCCTGGAGCTGCTCGAGGCGGTCGGACTGACCCATCGGAAAAACAACAAGCTGCACCAGCTCTCCGGCGGCGAGCAGCAGCGCGTGGCGATCGCCATCGCGCTGGCCAACCATCCGAAGCTGCTGCTGGCCGACGAACCGACGGGGTCGGTGGATTCGAAGATGGCCGACCAGATTCTCGACTTGTTCCGCGAGCTTAACCGGACGATCGGCATTACCGTCGTGATCGTTACGCACGACCCGCTGCTGGCGAAGAAGGTCGACCGGGTCGTCGCGATCCGCGACGGCAAAATCTCCTCCGAGATGCTCCGGCGCAAATCCTACGCCGAAGAGCTGGCCGAGCTCGAGCTGGGCATCGCGCAGTCGGAGGAGGATTCGCACGTCGAGTACGCGATTCTCGACAAGGCGGGACGGCTGCAGGTTCCGGCCGCTTATCTGGAATCGATCGGCGTGAAGGACTCGAACAAGATCAAGCTGGAGCTGGCCGACGGCAAAATTCTGTTGACCTCACCGGAAGCCCCCGCGGCCAAACCGGAGGAGGAGCCGGCAGGAGAGAACGGATAAGCCCGTTCTCTTCCGGGGCCGGAGAATCCGGCAAGGCATGGCCGATGGCCCTGCTCTCCGCATCGACCGTCGCATAAGCTGAACGGGAGAAGAAATGCGGAGAGGAGGGCTCGGTTTCGTGCGGAAACGGGGGAAAGCGCGCGCCT
Organism: Cohnella cellulosilytica; assembly: GCF_042431195.1. Classification (NCBI taxonomy): domain Bacteria; kingdom Bacillati; phylum Bacillota; class Bacilli; order Caryophanales; family Paenibacillaceae; genus Cohnella; species Cohnella cellulosilytica. The sequence goes on along the minus strand of NZ_JBHMDN010000013.1, from coordinate 60,493 downwards.
GCGCCAGGCGGCGCAACAAATGCTGCCGATGCTGCCGGTGCCGTCGAGCGGCGGCGAGAAGAAAAGCGAAGCGCGGACGGCCGCGTGTCGGCCGCGGGAGCAAGCGCGCACGGGGCCCGACGGCAGCGCGCGTTCGTCCCGTAAACGTATTTCCGACCGTGCTGCGGCATTTTCACGTGCTGCCCGCGGATTTGGACTTTCACAGCGAAGTCGCGATTCGGGCGGACGCGTTCGTGAACGACGCCGGGGCTCCGGCTGTCGAGCTGCCGATCGCCGGCGAACGGGGATATTATAACTTGTTCGTTAACGGCGTGATGCAGCAGGGCGGGCTTTATCGCGTGACCCCCGAATCCGTCGCGATCGCCGCGACCGGACAGACGCTGAAGGCGGGAACGGCGATTGTCCTGGAAACGGTGCGGTTCCGGGCGGAGACCGCTTGAAATGGGGAAGATGGCGGCAGGATTAGCCCTATCAAAGGCCGGATACGGACATAAGCTATAGGGACTTCCGAGCGAACGAGCCGGGAAGTCCAGTCCGTCCGAGCTGGAGAAAGGGGGAAAATGCCATGGCTTTAACGATCTTCAATATTGCGGTCACGGTCGAAGCGACCGCAGAGACGACCTCCAATCCGGCCGTCTCGAAATACTATTACGTTGTGCCCGCGCCGGTTACGGTCACGAACGCGGCGCCGCTCGTGCTGGCTGCGACGAGCTTCTTCGCGGATACGGGGGACGCGGCGACCGCGTTCGAGGCCGTCGCGACGGATAACGGCTACAGAACGGTTTACGTAAACGGCATACCGCAAATGGACGATTTGATCACTCTTTCGACGACGACGTTGACGTTGACTCCGGAAGACGGAGAGACGATCGACCTGGACCTCAATACGCCGATCGTTCTGGAAATCGTCAACTTCGATCCTGCAACGACGGTGACGGTCACGACGTAATCCGCTTCCCGTCAGTCGGGCAATCTCCGGAAAAGAGAAGAGACCGGTATCGCCAAGCAGCCGCTTGAGCGCTGTTCCGGTCTCTTCGTCGTGCGCGCCGAGGCAAATCGGTCGTGAAAACCAAACATTTGGTCGGCAAATCGAAAGCGTCCGGGAACGGCCGTCAGTACAATGGGAGCAGGGCTTCCCGATTGAACAGGCGGAGGCGATCAGATGGCCGTCAGGCAAGGGAGAACGATGGCAAATACGCTCCTTTTCGCGTATATCGCGGACGTATCGGAAGAGCTATAATACAATGACAATCCCACCGAATGCGAAGGAGGAACGGCGGCCGTGCGCAAAATCCAACCCTACGTCAACTCTCTCCGCTTCAAATTTTTCGCCGCCGTTTTGGTCATTTTCGTCCCTCTCGTCACCGTGCTTGTCATCAACAACTTTTACTCGGTAGACGTGGTCCGCAACCAGGTCGCCCAATCCAATAAAAACATGCTCGGCCTGTACATGGGCCAGATCGATCAAAGGCTGGAAGAGGTCGACAAATATTTGGCCAACACTCTGGAGAGCAACTTGAGCATTCTGGACATGGAATTTCCCAAGTCGCGGGACGAGGACCGCTATAATATCGCGAAGTTGACGCTGTTCAGCACCTTGAGGGACGATCTGGGCTATTATCCTACCCTGGACGCTTTCTACGTGTACTCCTCGGTCAACCGGGACCTCGTGATCAGCCAGACGCTGCCCGACAACTTCGAAGCGCGCGAAATGGCGAGACAAGAAATGCTGAGGATGGTGGAAAGCGAAGCCGGCACGATCGATTATTCCCGCTGGCATGTCTGGAACGGCGAGAGCGGCGACTATTTGTTCCATCTCATGAAGTCCGGCAACGTGTATATGGGGGCATGGATCGGCAGCGACAAGCTGATGGTCCCTTTGAATCTGATCGATCTGGGGGAGTCCGGCGCGGCGGTGATTACGACGGAGGACAACGAGCCGATGAGCCACGACGATTTGATCGAGGACAAGGGCATCGACTTGAATTTCCCCAGCGAATCCTACGCCATCAGCGGAGAAGGCAGAGACACCTACCTGGTTATGGGCGAGAAATCCGAACGGGGCAACTTCAATCTTGTGGCGATCGTGCCCGAAAAAGAGATTTTGCAGAAGCTGCCGTATCTTCAGCGGGTTTCGTCGATCATTTCCGTCGCGGCGGTGCTGTTTCTTCTCGTATTCGTCTTTATGATGAGGAGCATTTTCCTGAAGCCGGTCAAACGGATCGTCATCGCGATGCGCAAGCTTCGGGACGGCAACTGGGACTCCCGACTGGATCAGAAGCCGACGTCCACCGAGTTTCAGATCGTGAACGAGACGTTTAATCGGATGATCGAAGAAATCCACCACCTGAAAATCAACGTATACGAGGAAAAGCTGAATCATCAGCGCGCGGAGCTGAAGCATCTGCAGCTTCAGATCAACCCGCATTTTTTCCTGAACACGCTCAACATCATTTATAACTTGGCGACGGTCAAAGAGTTCTCCCTGATTCAGGAGATGTCCAAATGTCTCGTCTCCTACTTCCGCTTCATGTTTCGCAGCAGCTCCTACTTCGTGCCGCTCGGCGACGAGCTCGCCCATACGGCGAACTATTTGCGGATTCAGCAGCTGCGCTTTCCCGACATGTTCCAGTATCGCGTCGACAAGCCGGAGGAACTGCTCGAACAAGAGGTTCCGCCGCTCATCGTGCAGACGATGGTGGAGAACACGATCAAATACGCTGTGAACATGGACGAGCCGATCCGGATCGACGTCGAGGTCGCGCAGGCTGAAGACGCTTCGGGAGATTCCCGGCTCGTCATCCACGTTAAGGACACCGGAGCCGGGTTTCCCGACGAAGTGCTCAAGCGGCTTGCGCTGGACCCGGAACCGCAAGCGGAAAGCGAGAGCGGAGAACAGATCGGAATATGGAACGCGAGAAGGCGGCTGCGGCTGCTGTACCAGGAAAAGGCGACGATCGACTTCTACAACGAAGCCGGCCGGGGCGCGGTCGTGCGGATCGAAATACCGATGGACAAGAAAACGGGGTGATTCGCGATGTATCATGCGTTGATCGTGGACGATGAGATTCATGCGGTTAGAGGTTTGCAGGCCGGGGTGAACTGGAAGCGCCTGGATGTCGGCGACGTTCATACGGCACTGAGCATGAAGCAGGCCCAAGAGATTTTTCAAAACCATCCGATCCATCTGATGGTGTGCGATATCGAGATGCCGCAGGGCTCCGGCCTGGAGCTGGCCGCGTGGGTTAAGGAGCGTTTTCCGGAGACGGAGACGATCTTCCTGACCTGCCATTCCGATTTTGCGTTTGCGAAACAGGCGATTCAGTTGGACAGCTTCGACTACCTGCTCAAGCCGGTCGATTATTCGGAGCTGGAAGTCGTCGTCGGGAAAGCGCTCGGCAAAATGAAGAAGGAAAAAGAGCTGCGCTCCTTCGAGGAAACCCATCATCATTACCGCAAGCTGTGGGAGTACCATCGTCCCGTCGTAGCGGATCGGTTCTGGCAGGACCTGATCCACCGGAAAATCCCATCGAACCCGTCTGCCATTCAGGAGCATCTGAGCGCGGCGGGATTGCCGTACTCCGAAGACGTCCGGTTTATGCCCCTGTATATTCGCGTGCAGAGATGGCACAAGGAATTGTCCGAGCGAGACCGGAGAATTATGGAATACGCGATTCGCAACGTGCTGGAGGAAGTGATGAAGTCGGTTCCGGGAACGGCCGTCATTCCGGTTGAAGACGGAGCTTTGCTCATGATCGCGCCTCTGGACGAGCCGGACGAAGAAGCGCAAATCCGGGAGCACGGAGATGCGTTCATCCGCAATTGCAATCAATATTTGTATTGCGATCTTAGCTGTTACTTCGGCGGCATGATCGCTCTTCACGAACTGGCGGATATGCTGCGGAGGCTGCAGGAGCTGGATGAAAACAACGTTACGCAGGTGAATCGCACATTCATTCTTGGCGAGAAGCGGAGGCCGGAAAACCCGATGAAGCCGGCCCCTTTGGCCGAATGGGGCGAGTGGATGAAGCAGGGGTCCCGCGACAAACTGATCGGCCAAGTCTCGCTTTATCTGGAATCCTGGAAAGGAACGGGCAGCGGCGCAGACGCGCAAACCGTTCATTCATTTTATCAGGACTTCCTGCAGATGGTGTTCTTCGTTTTGCAATCCAAGGGACTGCAGGCCAATCGGGTATTCGCTCACAATCTGCTGACGGACAAGCCGGAATCGGTGCTTCGTTCGCTTTCCTCTCTGCAGGAGTGGACCCGTTACGTGATCGAAGTGGCGATGAACCATATCCATTCCATCGAAGAGAATTTGTCCGTCGTGGATAAAGCGAAGCGATATATTTTGGAGCAGATCGGCCAGCAGGATTTGTCCCGGGAAGTCGTCGCGAGCCATGTGTTTCTGAATCCGGACTATTTGACCCGGATTTTCAAGAAGGAGACGGGCATGTCGCTCTCGGACTACCTGCAGACGACGAGAATCGATTACGCGAAGGAGCTTCTCGCGGGGACGGGCCAATCCGTCAGCGACATCGCGATCGCTTCCGGGTATTCGAATCTGTCGTATTTCTCGACCATCTTCAAGAAAGCGACCGGCATGAATCCGGTGGACTACCGCAAACGGGCCCAGCGGCATTAGGAAGGACAGAGGGGGGACCGTCAAGGAACGAAATTCGTTCCTCTGGCGGTCCTTTCTCTTTTAGCGCTATCCCGTCCACTCAGGCTTTATTTGCACAGCATTCTGGATATGCACGTCGTGCCTTTTCCGTTCATTTGCCGCTATCCCGTCCACTCAGGTTCTCTGCGCCACATTCTGAATTTGCACATAGTGCCTTCTCCGTTCATTTGCCGCTATCCCGTCCACTCAGGTTCTCTGCGCCACATTCTGAATTTGCACATAGTGCCTTCTCTGTTCATTTGCCGCTATCCCGTTTACTCAGGTTTTCTACGCTACATTCTGAATTTGCACATAGTGCCTTCTCTGTTCATTTGCCGCTATCCCGTCTAGTCAGGTTTTCTGCGCCACATTCTGAATATGTACGTAGTGCCTTTTCCGTTCATTTGCCGCTATCCCGTTTACTCAGGCTTTCTACGCTACATTCTGAATTTGCACATAGTGCCTTCTCTGTTCATTTGCCGCTATCCCGTCTAGTCAGGTTTTCTGCGCCACATTTGAATATGTACGTCGTGCCTTTTCCGTTCTTTTGCCGCGGATGAGGGATTGGCTTTGGCCCGTTCGAAAAGGAGCGGATCATCCCAATTTATGGGGTTGTTGCAGTGAGGCTCGAATCGGTTTCCCAGGCCGGGAGAGACCGCTAGACTTCGTGAGTTCAGGACAGGTGATTGTGGAAGAATGGATGCAATTGGCGGGCAACTGAACGTGACTCTCAACTGACTCAAAGGGATAGCGGCAAAAGGCGAGATAGTGGAAGACAGCGGGAGCGTGGACTGAACGGAAGGGATAGCGGCAAAAAGGGGCAAAAATCGGAAAGATAGGCATGGTGTGCACTGAATAAAGGGGATAGCGGCAAAAGGAATGGGAAGTGGAGCGGTAGGAAGTGGACGGACTGACGGAAGGGGATAGCGGAAAAAGGAGTGGAAAGTGGGACGGGAAGAAGCGGACGGACTGACGGAAGGGGATAGCGGCAGAAGGAGTGGAAAGTGGAGTGGGAAGAAGCGGACGGACTGACGGAAGGGGATAGCGGCAAAAGGAGTGGAAAGTGGGATGGGAAGAAGCAGACGAACTGATGGAAGGGGATAGCGGCGAAAGTAGTGGAAATGGAGCGGGAAGAAGCAGACGGACTGACGGAAGGGGATAGCGGCAAAAGGAGTGGAAAGTGGAGCGGGAAGAAGCGGACGGACTGACGGAAGGGGATAGCGTGAAAGGGAGAAAGGAGACGAGAGGGCTGCCTTTGTTTTCCGTTGTTCAGGAAGTCGGAATTTTGCAAGTCGGAAGTCGTTTTTTTGGTAAGCGGCCTGTCCTCGCGGGCTTTAGAATGAAAGCATAACGAAAGGCAGGAAAGAAGGGGACAGCAGTGGCAAAGACAGGATGGGTTGCGACGTTCAAGAAGCTCAAGCGCTACCGGGCATTGTTTCTCATGATGATTCCGGGCTTCGCCTATCTCGTCATGAACAACTATTTGCCGATGTTCGGCGTGGTCATCGCCTTCAAGGACATCAACTATGCCAAAGGCATTCTCGGCAGCGACTGGATCGGCTTCAAAAACTTCGAGTATTTGTTCAAGACGAAGGACGCGTTCGTCATTACCCGGAACACGATTCTGTACAACGGATCGTTCATCGTTCTCAATACGACGTTCGCCATATCGGTCGCGATTCTGCTGAACGAGGTCAGAAACAAGCTCGCGGCTCGCTTCTACCAGAGCGTCATTCTGCTTCCTTTCCTGATTTCGATGGTCATCGTCGGTTATCTCGTCCTGTCGATGCTCAGCGCGGAAAGCGGCTATCTGAACTTGAACTTGCTTCCGATGCTCGGGATGGAACCGATCTCGTGGTACTTCGAACCGAAGTATTGGCCCTATATTCTGACGATCGTTCAATTGTGGAAAGCTACGGGTTATCTGTGCGTCATCTTCCTGGCCGCGATCGTCGGAATCGACAACGAATATTACGAGGCGGCCACGATCGACGGAGCCGGCAAATGGCATCAAATCCGCAGCATTACGGTGCCGCTTATCGCGCCTACGATTACCATTATGACCCTGCTCGCGATCGGCCGTATTTTCTACTCCGACTTCGGGTTGTTTTATCAGGTGCCGCTCAATTCCGGTCCGCTTCAGCCGGTGACGGACGTTATCGACACTTACGTGTACCGCGGCTTGATGACTCTCGGAGACATCGGAATGTCCTCCGCGGCCGGTCTCTACCAGTCGCTGGTCGGATTCGTTCTCGTGCTTCTCTCCAACTACATCGTCAGCCGGCGCAACAAGGAGAACGCCTTGTTCTAGACAGAAAGGGGGAACGCCCATGAAAACCAACGATATGAACCAGGTTGCCGTCCATGCGATTTTCATTGTGCTTGCCGCCTTGTGCTTGATTCCTTTCGCGCTGCTCTTCATGTCGTCGGTTTCGTCCGAATCGTCGATCGTGAACAACGGATATTCGTTCTGGCCGAAGGAATTCAGCCTGGAAGCCTATACGTACCTGTGGTCGCAAAAGTCGGCGATGTTCAATTCTTACGGCGTCACCGTCCTGATCACGCTTGTCGGCACCTTCGCAGGCTTGCTGATCAGCGCTCTGCTCGCCTATCCGTTGTCCCGGCGGGACATGCCGATGCGCGGCCTTCTCAGCTTCCTGGTGTTCTTCACGCTCCTGTTCAACGGCGGCCTGGTGCCGACCTATCTGATCTACACGGAAGTGTTCCACATGAAGAACACGCTGATGGCGCTGATCGTTCCGGGGCTGCTGACGAACGGATTTTTCATTCTGCTCATTCGAACGTTCTTCGCCAATTCCATTCCGGTTCAAATCATCGAATCGGCGTACATCGACGGAGCCTCCGAGTTCAGGATCTTCTACCGCATGGTTCTGCCGCTGTCGCTGCCCATTCTGGCGACGATCGGCTTGATGCTGACGATCAACTACTGGAACGATTGGTTTAACGGGCTGATCTACATTACGGAACCGCGGCTGTTCAGTATCCAGAATCTGCTCAACCGGATGCTCGTCAATATCCAGTTTCTTCAGCAGAACAATTTCGGCGGGCAGAATATGGCGGTCAACCTGCCGATGAACGCCGTTCGCATGGCGATGGCCGTCGTAGGAATTTTGCCGCTCATTCTGATCTATCCGTTCTTCCAGAAATACTTCGTCAAAGGCCTTACCATCGGAGCGGTCAAGTAAAGGTTGTTTTCCGCCAGGCCAGTTCCGGCCTTCGGGTCCGGTTGGTATAGATTGTGCGTTCAATTCTATCTAGGGGGAAATCTCATGCAAAGAAAATCGAAAGCCGTTTTACCGCTTGCCGTCCTGCTCGTCCTGTGTCTGCTGCTCTCCGCTTGCGGCGGCTCCAACAATTCGGGCAGCTCCTCCGAGTCGCCCGCAAGCTCCGGCTCGACTCCGGCCTCATCCGGCTCTTCGTCCAACGACAAGGAATTGGAGCTTACGCTTGCGTTCATGGGAATCGGGAATATGAAGGAAGTCGGCCTCGTTCAGGAAGAAATCAGCAAGATCACGAAAGCCAAAATCAACGCTACGGTTAAGCTGATGCCGATCGACATCGGCGCTTGGACACAGCAGGTTAACCTGCTCTTGGCCGGCAACGAGCCGGTCGACCTGCTCGTCACTTCTTCTTTCTTCAACTACAGCTCGCAGGTAGCCAAAGGGCAGCTGCTTCCGCTCGACGATCTGCTTCCCAAGTACGCGCCGACGATCCAGGACACGATGGAGCCCGCGATCTTCAACTCCACCAAAATCGGCGGCAAAATGTACGGCGTGCCGAGCATACGGGACACGGCGGCCGACCACGGCATCGCCGCCCGCAAAGAACTGATGGACAAGTACGGCCTGACGTTCGACAACGTGGAATCGTATGCAGATCTCGATCCGATTTTCCAAAAAATCAAAGACAACGAACCGGGCGTCTACCCGCTCGTCCAGCGCAGCCAGACGAACGGCATCGCCAACGAGCTCGTCCGCGGCTATATCGACTATCTGGGAGATACGCCGGGCGTTCTGATCATCGAAAATCAGGACTTGAAAGTGGTCAACCTGTACGAGACGCAATTGTACCAAGACGCGCTGCATCAAGCCCGCAAATGGTACCAGGCCGGCTACATTATGCCGGACGCGGCGACGACGCAGGAGGGTAATAACAGCTTGATCAAAGCGGGCAAAGGCTTCAGCTACCTCAGCAACATGAAGCCGGGCTTCGCCGCCCAGGAAACGACGGTTAACGGACGGGAGATGGTGACCGGGAGCATCGTGCCGCCGATCTCGACCTCCGACTCCGGTACGGGATTCATGATCTCGATTCCGAAAAACACGCAGGACGCCGATCGCGCCGCTCAATTGCTGAACCTGCTCTATACCGACAAGGACGTCGCCAACCTGATCGCCAACGGCGTGGAAGGCAAGCACTACGTGGATGCCGGCAACGGCCAGATCAAAGCGCCGGAAGGCGGCAGCGAATACGTCTTTAACCAATGGGAAGTGGGCAACAATTCGTTGGCCAAAGTGTGGGAAGGGATGGACCCGACGATCTGGGAGCAAACGAAGGAGTTCAACAAAAATTCGACGTTCTCCAAGGCGCTCGGCTTCTCGTTCGATTCCTCGCCGGTGAAGACGGAGGTCGCCGCGGTGCTCAACGTCAACAACCAGTACAAGGCCGGGCTGGAATCGGGCACGATCGATCCGTCCAAGCTGGACGAATTCGTTCGCAAGCTGAAGGATGCCGGACTCGATAAAATCGTCGCCGAAAAGCAGAAGCAGCTGGACGAGTGGGCGCAAGCGAACAACGTGCAATAATCGGCTCCGCTGAGGGAAAGAAGAAGGAGTTATCCTATAAGTAAGGGAATACCAGATTATTGATGAAAAAAGAAGGTCATCTGTCTCTTGGAGACTGGAAGGAGGTAGAGACGCCGGCCCTTCTCTATCGATAATCGTTCGGAAGAGCTCTGGTTGCTTATAGGTTAACTCCCTTCTCATCGGAAATACCATTCCTGCATGGAGGTGGACCAAATGGCTCGCGATATTCAAAGCTTGATCGCGCAAATGACATTGGAAGAGAAGGCCGGCCTATGTTCGGGCCTTGATTTCTGGCATACGAAAGGAATCGAACGCCTCGGCATTCCGTCGATCATGCTGACCGACGGTCCCCATGGTCTTCGGAAGCAGCAGGCGCCCGCCGACCACCTCGGGCTGTTCGACAGCGTTCCGGCGACTTGCTTCCCTTCGGCCGCCGGCTTGGCGAGCTCCTGGGATCGCGAGTTGATCCGCAAGGTCGGCGTTGCCCTCGGAGAAGAGTGCCAGGCGGAAGACGTCGCGGTGCTGCTCGGGCCGGGAGCGAACATCAAGCGTTCCCCGCTCTGCGGCCGCAACTTCGAATACTTTTCCGAGGACCCGTATTTGAGTTCCCGCCTGGCCTCCAGTCACATCGAAGGCGTTCAGAGCCAGGGAGTCGGCACTTCGCTGAAGCATTTTGCGGCGAACAACCAGGAGCACCGCCGCATGACCGGCGATTCCGTGGTCGACGAGCGCACGCTGCGCGAAATCTATCTGGCCAGCTTCGAACAAGCGGTGAAGGAGGCTCAGCCTTGGACGGTCATGTGTTCCTATAACAAGGTGAACGGAACGTACGCCTCCGAGAACGAATATTTGCTGACCGACATTCTGAAGGACGAATGGGGCCACGAAGGCATCGTTGTCTCGGATTGGGGCGCCGTCAACGAGCGCGAAGCGGGACTGGCGGCGGGGTTGGAGCTGGAGATGCCTTCGAGCGGCGGGGCGGGCGACCGCAAAATCGTCGAAGCCGTACGCAGCGGCAAGCTGCCGGAAGAGAAGCTGGATCGCGCGGTCGAACGGCTGCTTGGGCTCGTCTTCAAAGCCGTCGATCATAAAAAAGAAGGCGCGTCCTACGATGCCGAAGCGCATCACGCGCTGGCCCGCGAAGTCGCGCGCGAAAGCATGGTGCTGTTGAAAAACGAGGGAGGCATCCTGCCGCTTCGCAAAGGCGGAACGATCGCCGTGATCGGCGAGCTTGCGGCGAAGCCCCGATACCAAGGGGGAGGAAGCTCCCATATCAAGCCGACCAAGCTGGAGGATATCCGCGAGGAGATCGTCGAGTCCGCGGGAGACGGCTCGCGTGTCGTATACGCCCAAGGCTACGACCTGAAGTCGGACGAGCCGGATGAGGAGCTGACGGCGAAAGCGAAGGAAGCGGCCGCGGCCGCCGACGCGGCGGTTATCTTCGCGGGCCTGCCGGACCGCTACGAGTCGGAAGGGTTCGACCGAACGCATCTGCGGCTGCCGGCCAACCAGATCGCGCTGATCCAAGCCGTCGCGGAGGCGCAGCCGAACGCGGTCGTCGTGCTGAGCAACGGGGCGCCCGTCGAGATGTCATGGCTCGGCAGCATCAAAGGGCTGTTGGAGGCCTATCTCGGAGGCCAGGCGCTGGGCGGGGCGATCGCGGACCTGCTGTTCGGCGACGCCAATCCGAGCGGCAAATTGGCGGAGACGTTCCCCGTGCGCCTGGAGCATAATCCGTCGCAGCTGAGCTTCCCCGGAGAAGGCGATCGCGTTGAGTACAGGGAAGGGCTGTTCGTCGGATACCGCTACTATGATGCGAAAGCGATCGAGCCGCTGTTCCCGTTCGGCTTCGGGCTCAGCTACACGAAGTTCGACTATGCGAATTTGACGATCGGCAAGAGCGCGATCCGGGATGACGAAGAGGTGACGGTCACCGCAGACGTCCGGAACTCGGGGGACCGCGCCGGCAAAGAAATCGTCCAGCTGTACGTACGCGACGCGCAAAGCTCCGTCATCCGGCCGCTTAAGGAATTGAAGGGGTTCGCCAAAGTCGATCTGCGGCCGGGCGAGACGAAAACCGTCGCTTTTACGCTCGATAAACGCTCGTTCGCCTACTACGATACGGCCCATCGGGATTGGCGCGTGGAAACGGGCGACTTCGAAATCGCGATCGGGAGCTCGTCGCGGGATTTGGCGCTGTCGGGCTCGATCTTCGTCGAGTCGACCGCGGCCGCTAAGCCTGTCTATCATCGCAACAGCACGATTGGCGATTTGATGGGCAATCCGGAGGCGAAGGCCGCCGTAACGGAATGGATCGGCCAAACCCCGTTCGGCGCGATGGCGGCCGATCCGGACGGAGAAGGCGCGGAGATGATGCAGGCGATGATGAAATATTTGCCGCTCCGCGGCCTGGTCGGCTTCAGCGGAGGCGCGCTAAGCGAGCAAGACCTGGAAAGCTTGTTGAGACGATTGAACGGCTGAGCACGCCGCCTGCGAAAGGAGATTCATCCGTTATGGCTTTTACCGAGAAGACGCGCATCGGCATCATTTTCAGGAACGAAGCGGCCCGGGAAGTTCTGGTTCAGCGCTTGCCGGATTTGCTCTCGGCGCCGCCTCATATTCTATCGCTCCTCAAGAGCATGACCCTCGAGACGATCTACAAATATCGTCAGGAGGAATTGGATCAGCCGGATTGGATCGCCGAGACATTGGCCGAGTTGGCCGAATCGACCGGCGCATCGGCGGATTCCGAAGAGCCGGCTCAGGAGACGGAAGCCGCGCCGTCCTCCGAATACGAGCCCGCCGTCGTGCCGGAGGGCTCCGCGGGCTTGCGGTCGCCGGAGGAGGCCGAGCAGTGGGGCGTTTGCGAAATCGAGCTGCACGGCCCCAGCCACGGCAACCCGTATACCGACGTGTCTCTGACAGCCGAATTCCGGCACGGGGACAAAACGGTTCGCATGGGCGGATTTTATGACGGAGACGGGGTGTACCGCATCCGCTTCATGCCGGACGCCCGGGGCGAGTGGACGTTCCGCACGGCGAGCAACGCCCGCTCCCTGAACGGCATCGAGGGCGCCTTCCGGGTCGCGGCTCCGTCTCCCGGCAACCGCGGGCCCGTCCGCGTGAAGGATACGTATCATTTTGCTTACGAGGACGGCACCTCCTACATTCCGGTCGGCACGACGTGTTACGCCTGGACCCATCAGGGCGCGGAGCTGGAAGAGCAGACGCTGGGGACGCTGAAGGCTTCGCCGTTCAACAAATTGAGGATGTGCGTGTTTCCGAAGTCGTACCTGTTCAACTTCAACGAACCCGTCTATTATCCGTTCGAAGGCTCCTTGGAGAAAGGGTGGGATTACACCCGCTTTAATCCGGCTTTTTTCCGCCACCTGGAAAATCGCATCGCCGACCTGGGCAGACTCGGCATCGAGGCGGACTTGATCCTGTTCCATGCTTACGACCGTTGGGGCTATTCGGAAATGGGGCCGGCGGCCGACGACCGCTACCTGCGCTACATTACCGCCCGGCTGTCCGCGTACCGCAACGTCTGGTGGTCGCTGGCGAACGAGTACGATTTGCTGTGGAACAAGGAGCTGGACGATTGGGAACGCTTCGCGCGAATCGTGACGGAGAACGATCCTGCCGGCCATCTTATCTCCAATCATAACTGCTTCGCCTTCTACGATTTCGGCAAACCGTGGGTGACGCATTGCAGCATTCAGCGGGTCGACGTGTACAAGACGTCCGAGGCGACAACCGAATGGCGGGAAAAGTGGCAAAAGCCGATCGTGATCGACGAATGCGCGTACGAGGGCGACATCGACCAGGGCTGGGGCAACATTACCGGCGAAGAAATGACGCGGCGCTTCTGGGAAGGCGCGGTACGCGGCGGGTACGTCGGACACGGGGAGACTTACCTGAACCCCGAGGAGACGCTCTGGTGGTCCAAAGGCGGCCGATTGTCCGGCACGAGCCCGGAACGCATCGCTTTCCTGCGCCGAATCACGGAAGAAAGTCCCGGAGGCGTGCTGAATCCGCTGCCGTCGGATTGGGACGTGCCGTGCGCCGGAGTGAAGGACGAATATTATTTGTACTATTTCGGCTTTAACCAGCCGCGGTTCCGGAACTTTAACCGCAAGCCGGGCACGACGTACAAGGTCGAGGTCATCGATACGTGGAACATGACGATTGAGCGGCTCGACGGCACTTACGAAGGCGCGTTCCGCATCGAGCTGCCCGGAAAGCCATACATGGCCGTTAGATTAACGAAGTCGGAATAGACGCCATAGGTGAGAGGGGAATACGTATGGGCAGCATCTATTACACGATTACGGAGATTACCGACCTGGGGCCGTTCCACACGAAGCTGGTTTTGCCGCTTGGCGCGCGCGTGAAGGCGGCTGCGGTAAGACCGGAATGCTTCAACGTCTACGTGGAACGCAAGGACGCCGGGGGAGAGACGCTTAGGCTTCCGAAAAGCTGGGAGGAGCCCGAGGCGAAGGCGCCCAGCAAAGGCTACGGCATCGTGAGGGATGCCTATCCCTCCTCCCGAAGCGGGGAACGCAGGGAGGAAGGGGATTTCGTCGCGCTGGAGATGAAGCTTCGGCCGTTTGGCGTAATCTCCCCGCTCGCCGCGCCGAATGAACGGAACGAATTCGTGTTCTGCGACTACCGGATTACCCAGATCGCCGAGATTCCGACGGAGGCGGAGCCGCTGACCGGGCTCGTATTCGACCGGTGCGCGGGCGATACGATGCGGCAGGCGGAGAAGTTTCTGCACGGCGTTTCGTCTTATGGAGAGGAGCCGCTGAAATACGGCTGCTTCGCGCCGCAGACCGGGGGCGGCAGAAGACCCCTGATTATTTGGCTGCATGGAGCGGGGGAAGGCGGAGAGGATCCGACGGTCGCCTACGCGGGCAACAAAGTCGTCCATCTGGCCGGAGACGACATCCAGGCCAAGTTCGGCGGAGCGTTCGTATTGGTGCCGCAGGTTCCGACCTTCTGGATGGACGACGGCTCCGGGCAATACGGCCGATCGGGGAAATCCAGGTATGTCCAAGCTCTAAAAGCGCTGATCGACGAGTTCGTCGCCCGCAACGATGCGGCGATCGACGCGAATCGCATCTACATCGGCGGCTGCTCCAACGGCGGATTCATGACGATGCGGATGGTGCTGGATTATCCCGACTTCTTCGCGGCGGCGTATCCGGTATGCGAGGCGCTGTACGATGAAACCGTAAGCGACGCGGACATCGAGGCGATCAAGTCCATGCCGATCTGGTTTACGCACTCTAGGGACGATTCCGTCGTGAAGCCGGAAGAGACGGCGATCCCGACGTATGAGCGGTTGATCAAGGCCGGAGCGCGGAACGTGCATTTCTCGTTGTTCGATCGAGTGGTCGATCTCTACGGTTTGTTTAACGATGAAGGGGAGGAACCGTTCGCGTACCCCGGTCATTTTGCCTGGATCTATCTCTTTAACGACGATTGCCGTCTCGATTACGACGGAAAGCCGGTTGCTGTGGACAGCAAGGAGCTGTCTCTGATGGCATGGCTCGCCATGCAGAAGCGCGGCTGAGCCGCATCTTCGCCACAGGGTGTCCCCCAAGCAGGGTCGCACAAAACGTGCGACCCTGCTTATTTGCGGAACGCCCCCGTGCCGAGCACACCGGTTTCGCATCGCTTCCGAAAATGGTAAGCTGACAACGATGAAAGATTCGAGCTTGCGATGTACGGAAGGAGCGATCGGGCGTGATGTCGAATTCGCCTTTACCGATAGACGAGGCGCTGCCGGAATTAAAGCGGGCGCTGGCCGGAAGCGGCGGCGCGGTGCTGGTCGCCGAACCCGGTGCGGGGAAGACGACCCGGGTTCCGCTGGCGCTGCTCGGAGAGATTTGGCTGCAGGGCCGCAAAATCGTCATGCTGGAGCCCCGCAGGCTCGCGGCGAGAAGCGCCGCCGCTTATATGGCGAAGGCGCTGGGAGAGCAGGTCGGCCGGACGGTCGGCTATCGGGTGAAAATGGACACAAAGGTCGGGGCGGAGACGCGGATCGAGGTGGTGACGGAGGGCGTGCTGACGCGGATGCTGCAGGCCGACCCCGCGCTGGAGGACGTCGGTCTCGTTATTTTCGACGAGTTTCACGAGAGGAGCCTGCAGGCGGACCTGGGGCTTGCGCTCAGTCTGCAGTCCCGGGCGCTGCTGCGCGAGGACTTGAAGCTGCTCGTCATGAGCGCGACGCTCGAGGCGGAGCCGGCGGCCGCGCTGCTCGGGGGAGCGCCGGTCGTTCGAAGCTCCGGCCGAAGCTTCCCGGTGGAGACGGTCTACCGGCCCAAGCCGACCGCGGAGAAGACGGAGGAAGCCGTCGCCCGGGCGGCGATGGACGCGCTGCGAGCCCACGAGGGGGACCTGCTTGTTTTCCTGCCGGGGATGGCGGAAATTCGTGCCGCGGAAGCCCGGCTGAGGGAAAGGCTGCGGGATTCCGCGTTTAACGTTCGCGTACTTCCGCTGCATGGCGGACTGTCGCACGAAGAGCAGGACAGGGCGCTGGCACCGCTCCCCGAAGGGGAGCGCAAAATCGTGCTGGCGACGTCCGTGGCGGAGACGAGCTTGACGGTGGAGGGCGTCACGGTCGTTATCGACAGCGGCTTGATGCGGGTCTCCCGGTTCTCGCCGCGCACGGGCATGTCGAGGCTGGACACCGTAACGGTGTCCGCCGCGTCGGCAGACCAGCGGCGGGGGCGCGCGGGACGCCTGCGGCCGGGCGTCTGTTACCGGCTGTGGAGCGCCGAGCAGCAGTCGGCCTTGCCGCCCCGCAGCCAACCCGAGATGATGGAAGCGGACCTGGCGCCTCTGCTGCTCGAGCTGGCCGTATGGGGCATCGGCGATCCGGGCGAGCTCGACTGGCTGGACGCCCCTCCGGCGCGGGCGCTGCAGCAGGCCCGCGAATTGCTGGGGCAATTGGGCGCGCTGGACGGCAGCGGGCGGAATGCGACGGAGCACGGACGCAGAATGGCCGAGCTGGGCAAGCATCCGCGAATCGCTCACATGCTGCTGCGCTCGCTGCCGCTCGGCTTGGGGAGCCTGGCTTGCGATATCGCGGTCGTTCTGGAGGAGCGGGATCTGCTGCGGTATTCCGGCGGACAAACGCCGACGGCGGATTTGCGGGCCCGAATCGAGGCGCTGCGCGGTTACGGCGCGTACCAGGCCGACGAAGGAACGCGCAGACGCTTGAACGAGGAGGCGCGGCGCTTGCGGCGCGAGCTGGGAGCCGAGCCGTCGGGCGAAGGGAAGGAGCGGGCCGACGACTGCGGGCTGCTGCTCGCCTTCGCTTATCCGGACCGGATCGGCCGCCAGCGGGAGAGCGGCAAGTATTTGCTTAGCGGCGGCCGCGGCGCGGAGTTCGGTCGGGGACAGGAGCTGATCCGCGAGCCGTGGGTTGTCGTCGCGGACGTCGACGACGCGGGGGCGGACAGCCGCATTCGTCTTGCCGCCCCGGCGGTATTGGAGCGATTGACCGCAGTCATGCCGGAGGCCGTCACCGCCGAATCGGACGTCTTCTGGGACGCCGAAGCGAAGGCCGTTCGCGGACGGGGACGGCGGAAGCTGGGCGCGATCGTGCTGGAGGAGAAGCCGCTCGGCCAGCTTCCCGACGAGCTGCGGACGAGGGTGCTGCTGGAGGGGATCCGCTCCGAAGGGCTGGAGCTGCTGCCGTGGACGAAAGCGGCGCGCCAGTTCCAGGAGCGGGCGGCGTTCGCGCGCCGCCACGACGAGTCGTGGCCGGACTTGTCCGACGAGGCGCTGCTGGCGACGCTGGAGGATTGGCTGGCGGGATATGCCGACGGCATGAAAAGCCGCGCCGATCTGCAGCAGCTGAACGTGAAGGAGCTGCTGGAGGCCGCGCTGCCCTGGGAGCGCCGCCGGCGGCTGGACGAGGAGGCGCCGACGCATTGGACGGTGCCGAGCGGCTCGCGCGTTCCGATCGATTACGGCGATCCGGACGCGCCGTTCGTGGCGGTGCGGCTGCAGGAGCTGTTCGGCCTGCCGGAGACGCCGCGCATCGCGGGCGGACGCGTGCCGCTGACACTTCGTCTGCTGTCGCCGGCGCAGCGGCCCGTCCAGGTGACGCGCGATCTCGCGAGCTTCTGGAGCGGCGCCTATTTCGAGGTGCGCAAGGATTTGAAAGGACGCTACCCGAAGCACTATTGGCCGGACAACCCGCTGGAGGCGGAGGCCACCCGGCGCGTCCGGCCCCGGCAGTAGACAGCGGCGTTCCCCTCGAGCGTTCCCCGTTCCCGTCTGCCGCAACTCCGCGTTTAACGAAGAGAGCAGCGAAGGCCAGGCGCCGATCGCTGCTTTTTCTTTTTAACAATCCGGCAAGTACAAGATCTGCTATCCTTTTGTCAAAAACTGCATTAAAACGCCAGATTGATATGTTATGATGGAGAAAGCGGAAAAAACTCGAACGCCGGCGAACGGGAGCGGGGGTGGCGTATTGACGGACAAGGAAGAGGGCCGCACGGGAGAAGCGGTCATTCGGCTGGACAACCGGCTGGACGAGCTGGAGCGGCTGCACGCTTTTTTCGAGGAGATCGGCGCGCGGGCGAACTGGCCGGACCGGTTGAAATTCGACATGACGCTAAGCTGCGAGGAACTGCTGACCAATACGATCAATTACGGATTCCCGCAAGGCGGACGGCACGTCATTACGCTGTCCGTGCAATCGTCCCCGTCAGCGGTCGAGATCAGGCTGGAGGACGAGGGAGTGCCGTTTAACCCGCTGGAGTTCGAGGAGCCGGACCTGTCGCCGGACCTGGAAGAGCGGAGGATCGGGGGGCTCGGCATCTTCTTCGTGAGACGGATGATGAACGAATTCATCTACGAGCGCACGGACACGGGCAACCGGATCATTCTTCGCAAAACGATCTGACATCGCGGCCCGGCTTCCGCCGATCGGAAGGCCGGCCCGCTTAACGCATTCGGGAGGAGATTAACGGTGATTATTGTAACGACGCAGCGCGAGGGCGCGGCTATCATGAGCATAGAAGGACGTCTGGACGGGCAGCACGCGCAGACGGCGGAGGCTTCGTTCCTGTCTTTGACCGCGGAGGGCAACACCCGGTTCGTATTCGATTTCTCGGCCATGCAGTACATAAGCAGCGCGGGGCTGCGCGTCGTGCTGGTGGCGGCGAAGAAAGTCAGAAGTCTGCAGGGGCGGCTCATCTGCGCGAGCATGAACGACCAGGTGCGGGACGTGTTCGAGATGTCGGGCTTCCTAAGCATTCTCGAAACGGCGGAATCGACCGAGGAAGCGCTCGAGCGCTTGAAAGCATAGGCAGCGCATCGCTCGCAAACGAAAGCAGGTGATCGAATGGACGGGCAATGGGCGGCCGTCGGAGCGCTCGTCGGGGCTGCGGCCGGAGCGGGAGCGGTATACGCGCTCGTGCGGATGCGGCTTCGCCGGATGAAAGCGCTGCTGGAAATCAGCATGCAGTTGAATTCGACCTTAAAGCGCGGCGAACAGATGGAGCTGATCATGAATACGGCCAAGCGGGTGCTGCCGGTCGAGGCGGCTTCGGTGCTGCTGGTCGACCCCGAGACGGACGAGCTGTTTTTCGAGCTGGCTCAGGGGGAGAAGGGGGCGCAGGTCCGGGAAATCCGGCTGAAGCCCGGAGAAGGCATCGCCGGAAGCGTGGCGCAAAGCGGCCAAAGCCTGATCGTCAACGATACGAAGGCCGATCCGCGATGGTCCAACCGGGTGGCGGAGCGCACCGGGTTCGAGACGCGCAACCTGCTGACGGTGCCGATCGTCAATCGCGACAAGGTCGAGGGTGTGCTGCAGGTCATCAACAAGACGGGCGGCAAGTTTACGAACCGCGACCGACTGCTGCTGGAGCAGGTGGCCCGTCCGATGGCGGTCGCTCTGGAGAACGCGCGGCTGTATGCCAAAGTCGAGGAGTCGCTCGCGGAGCTGCGGTCGACGACGGCGATCAAGGAGCGGCTGGAGAGCGAGCTGCAGGTGGCGGGCACGATCCAGATGAGCTTCCTGCCGCGCACGATGCCGTCCGCGCAGGAGCCTTACGACGTCTGCGCGCTGCTCAAATCGGCCAAGGAGGTCGGAGGAGACTTCTACAATTTCTTCAAGATCGACGACGATCACCTGTTCTTCGCGCTTGGCGACGTCTCGGACAAAGGCATTCCGGCCGCGCTGTTCATGGCGGTCACGCTGACGCTGCTCAAGGGGAAAATGGGCCCGGGCCTGTCGCCCGGCGAGCTGCTGACGATGGTCAACGAAGAACTGGCGCGCGACAACCCGCTCGTATTCGCGACGATCGTCTGCGGCGTGTATACGTGCTCCACGGGCGAGCTGGTCATGAGCGAGGGCGGCCACTGCACGCCGTATGTCGTGCGCGCCGGCGGAGAAATCGAGCCGGTGAAGCTGAAGAAGAGCCTGCCGCTCGCCGCGATGGAGGACGCCGTCTATCACGACGGCCGCCTGTTGCTGGAGCCGGGAGACCGTCTGCTGCTCTACACCGACGGCATTACCGAGGCGGAAAACGGGGAGCAGGAGCAGTATTCGTCGGAGCGTCTGCGGCAATTTCTCGAGATGACGCCGGGCATGTCCAGCGCCGAGATCATCGACGCGCTGCTGATGCACGTCTTCATGTTCGCGGACGGAGCTCCGCAGTCCGACGACATTGCGGTGCTGACTTTGATGCGGCGTTAGGCCAGGCGGCGGATAAGCGCGCCGGGTGGGCTTATTGAGCTGTCGGGTGCGAGTGTTTGGCGAATAGGTGTGTCGAGCGGGCTTAACGTGCTGCGTCGCGCGAGCGTAATGGGCGAACGAGGCCGAGGTGTCTATGAAGGGGGAAGCAGGAAGCAGTGGCGCAAGTAGAACCGTTTCTGAACGCACAGGATCATTTGAACGCCGAGCTGGCTTGGGTGGACGCGGGGCTGCTGACTTTGCTGGAGCTGGGCGGAGGCAATCCGTTCGCGCAGCCGTCGATCGGGCCTAGAGGGCTCGTCGTTACCGCGGAGGAGCTGATGGAGCCGGAGGCGGACGCGGAGGAAGCGCCGCCGGAAGCGTGGCTGCAATACGTTCGCGACCGCAGAAGCCATGAGCGGGAGATTGCCCTTGCCGCCGAAGCCTCCAGGCGCGCCGGCGTGGAGCTGCCCTTGCAGCGGCTGTGCGCCCGGCTGCGGCTTACGGTCTGGGAGCGCCGACTCGTCGTGCTCTGCCTTGCCGCCGAGACAAGCCGGAAGTACGAGAAATGGTACGCCTATTTCAACGACGACATTACCTGCAAGGCGCCGACGCCGGATTTGGCGTATCGGCTTCTTTGCGATTCGGCCGAAGAGGCTGCCGAAGCCAGAAAGCTGCTGAGCGGCGGCGCGGCGATACGCGCCCTGCTGCTCGAGCCGGAGGAGCCGTACGGCGGAGGAGGAGGACAGAACCGGCCCAAGCTGAAGACGGCGCTGCGCCTGGACGAGCGGACGATCAGCTACCTGCTGCGCACAGAGACGCTCGACGCTCGTCTGGACGGCATCGTCGAAGCGCATGAGCCGTCTCCTCCCGAGGAGCTGCCGGCGCTCGTTCCGGACGATCCGGTCATGCGCTCGCTGCAAGGACTGGCCGACGGCGGCGCGGCGGGACGGGGACATGTGCCGTTCGTTCATCTGTCCGGCCCGTCCGGCGGAGGCAAAAGGCTGCGTCTCGCCCATCTGGCCGGGGAGAGGCGGCAGCGGCTGCTTGTCGTCCGTCTGCGCGGCCTGCCGGAGGAGAGGGACGGTGCGGCGACGGCGCTGGCGCGGATCGTCCGCGAAGCGGCGCTGACCGGCGCGGCGATCGTGTTCAGGGAGGAGCATGCGGTGTCCGGCTCGGAGGTGGCTCACCGCGATGCGATCGAGACGGCGCTGAACCGCTACGTGCGCTATGCCGCCCGGCCGCTGATCGGCTGGACGTCGCAGGTCCGGCGCCAGCCCTCGGAGCTGCCGGTTCCGGAGGCGGCGGGCTGGATTTACGGCGAGGCCGGCATTCCGCCGGCCTCCGTCCGGGAAGCTTTCTGGCAGGCGGAGGCGCTGGACGGGGCCGGCGAGTACGAGTCCGGGATGTGGCGGGAGCTGGCGGACAAGTACCGGTTCACCCCGGGCCAGATCGGCAGCGCCTGGCGGCAGGCGACGCTGCTGGCGGCGAGCCGCGGAACCGCGCTGCCGGAGCGGAGCGAGATCGAGGCGGCGAGCCGCGGCCAGTTCCGGCATCGGCTGGCGCAGCTTGCCGACCGGATCGCGCCGGCGAGGACGTGGGACGACCTCGTGCTCGCGGACGAGCCGTATTCGCTTATTCGCGAGGCTTGCGACCGTTTCCTGAACCGCGAGACGG
Source organism: Cohnella cellulosilytica (assembly GCF_042431195.1). NCBI lineage: Bacteria > Bacillati > Bacillota > Bacilli > Caryophanales > Paenibacillaceae > Cohnella > Cohnella cellulosilytica. Next base: position 38,628 of record NZ_JBHMDN010000013.1, on the reverse strand, counting down.
TCTACGAGCGATGGGGCTTCGGCCGCAAGCTGCCGTACGGCAAAGGGCTCAGCCTGCTGTTCGCCGGTCCGCCGGGCACCGGCAAGACGATGGCCGCCGAGATTATCGCCGGAGAGCTGGGGCTGGAGCTGTACCGGATAGACTTGTCGAGAATTGTCAGCAAATATATCGGCGAGACCGAGCAGAGGCTCAGCGAGCTGTTCGCCGAGGCGGAGAACAGCGGCGCGATTCTGTTTTTCGACGAGGGCGACGCCCTGTTCGGCAAGCGGACGGAGGTGAAGGACGCGCACGACAAATACGCCAACCTGGAGGCCGCTTATTTGCTGCAGCGGATCGAGGCGTACGACGGCGTGTCGATTCTGGCGACCAACCTGCTGCAAAACATGGACGAGGCGCTGATCCGGAGAATGAGCTTTGTCGTGAAGTTTCCTTTTCCCGACGCGGCCGAGCGGGAGCGGATCTTCCGCGTTCATCTGCCTCCAGAGGCGCCGGTATCGGCGGAGGTGGATCTGGCGTTCCTGGCGGCGCGGCTGGAGGTGTCGGGAGGCTACATCAAGAACATCGCGCTGGCGGCCGCGTTCCTCGCGGCGGGCTCCGGGAAGCCGATCGGAATGGAGCATTTCATCCGCGCCGCGAGGCAGGAGCTGCGGAAAATGGGGAAAATTCTCGTGAAAGAAAGCTTTTCCCCGTATTTAGACGAAGAAAACGTAACATTTGGATAGTCACCCCGACATTTTCCCGCTATAATAAAGTCGAAATGTAGAATTTTTTAGAAATTTTTCAGAAATCTCACGGGAAGGAGGGGCCAAAATCGGAGGATATACCGTTGTCGCAGACGTCGGCTTAAGCCTGCTCAAGCTGCTGCGCGAACAATTGTCCCCGGATCCCGTCCCCCGGCCCGATCTGATCGGTATGGCCTCCCCCGTCGACAAAGGGGATCTGGCTCTGTCGCTCTATCTGTGCAGCATCCGGGAGAACGGAGAAGCGAGGCGCAACGAGATGCTGCCGCAGGGCGGCGTGCTCCGCTATCCGCCGCTGGCGGTCGATCTGCAGTACATGCTGACGGCGCATTCCGCAGCGGATCTGCATACGCGGATTTTGGACGAGCATCGGATATTGGGAAAAGCGATGCAGGTGCTGTACGACAATTCCGTGCTGCGCGGTCCTTATCTGGAAGGGACGCTGCTGGAAAACGGGGAGGAGCTGCGGATTACGCCGGAAAACCTGAGCTCGGATCAATTAACGCAGCTTTGGCAGTTCGGGGACAATCCGTACAAGCTCTCGCTCGTGTACCGCATCGGCCCGGTGCTGCTCGAATCGAACCGCGTCAAGCCGGGCTCCCGGGTGCTGGAGCGCCGCATTACGCTGCGCGACAAGGGAGGTTGACGCCGGTGGGCGGAGCCGAGAGAACGTTCGTTACCCGCTGCTCGCTGGCGGTGAAGCCTTTCGACATATGGACCGGAACGGCCCCCTCGCCTTCCTCGCTGCAAGTGTCGTTGGAGGGAATCGGCCGCAGGCCGATTCGCAGCTCGGACGGAAGCTACGTTTTTCTGGACGTCCCGGGCGGCCGCCGCAAGCTGATGATCGCATCGGCCGTCTATCGGGAAGTGAGCGAGGAGATCGCATTGCCGGCAAATGGCGGAGCTCCCCCGGTCCTGACGGTGAGCCTGCTTCCGAACCGGGTCTACGTTCCCCCGGCAGCCGGCACGGGAGCGATCGTGGAGCTGCGCGATGCCGACGGACGCCCGCTGGCGGGCGCGGAGATCAAAGCGTACATAGACGACGAAATGGCGGTCCGCGGCCGTTTGGCGGAAGAGCGGAACGGAGGCGACGGGCTGCGGCTGAAAATCGCGCCCGGACACGGGCGGCTGGCGCCCGGAGACGCGTTCGTGCTGATCGGCAGGGACGGCTCGGAGCCGGAATGGAACCGGATGGCCGATTGGGCCGACCAGCAGAACGCGATTATGCTCGACCGGTCGCTGACCGGCGAATGGAGCAGAGGCGCGCGGCTGCTGCCGGCCGTGCGCGCGACGAGCGACGAGGCGGGCTTGGCGATTTTGCCGTTCCGGGGGCTGCTGCCCGCGGTCTGCCGGATTCATGCGGAGATCGCGGCGGGAGAACGAAGCTGGAAGACGGTGTGGCAGGCGGAAGGCGGACGAGTCTCGCGCGTGCCCGCTTTTGCCGCGGCGAAGAGCTGAGGCTGCGGTAAGTCTGGAGAGCGGACGAATCTCGCGAGTGTTTGCATGTGCCGTCGCGAAGAGCCGGAGCTGCGGTAAAGTCGGAATGGCGATGCTAGTGCCGCGCGCCTGCGTTTACCGTCGGCGTTTCATGTAGGGCGTGACGTTGATTGGACGAAATGCCGATGGGCAAGACGATTCCGGTTGACGATAAGATAAATTCATTTTGAGAGAGGAGGAACTGGTTTACCCCTTACGAGCAGCCAGAGGAAATATCATACATACGTAGCGGGGAGAAACCGGGGATCATGGCAGAGTATTTATCGCCTGGGGTATACGTAGAGGAATTCGAGAGCGGCTCCAAGCCGCTCGAAGGCGTAAGCACAAGCACCGCCGGTTTCATCGGACTCGCGCAGCGAGGAGCGGTCGAAGGACTGCCGCTGCTGATTACGAGCCCTGCCGATTTTCAGCGCAATTTCGGATCTTACTTGTCCGAAAGCGCATTCGGAAGCTATCGTTATTTGGCTTACGCGGTGGATCAATTTTTCACGAACGGAGGCTCGCGCTGCTATGTTATGCGCGTCGCTCCTTCGGATGCGAAGGCTTCCGCGAACACAGGCTCCGTCTCGGAGAAGCTGAGCATTACGGCGAAAAATCCGGGAGCCTGGGGCAACCTGGTGAAGGTCGTCGTGACCGACGCCAGCAAAGCGAAGACGCAAATTTACGAAGTGACGGAACGGCGCTATCGCGTCAAGAACGCAAGCGGATTTTACGCGGGCGACGTCGTTGCTTTTAACGCCGGCGGCGAGACGCAGTACAATCGCGTCGTGAGCGTGCAAGGCAACGTGATCGAGCTGGCCGACGAGCTGTCGGGCGACGTTGTGGACGACGCTCTGCTTCCTGCGAAAGTGCTGTCGACTTGCGAGTTTACGCTGCACGTCGTCTACAGCGACGAAGTGGAAAGCTTCGAGAAAGTGAGCCTTAATCCGGAAGCTCCGACGTTCGTCGAGAAGGTTGCGGGACGTTCCAATCTGGTTAACGTGCAGGCTCTGGTCTTGTCGACGGACGCTACGCATCCGTTCGAAACGGTATCCGGCGCGGGCACGTCCGGCAAGGTCGAATTCGTGCTGTCCGGCGGCGGCGACGGCTCGGTCGACGGCATCTCCGCGGCCGACTTCATCGGCGAGGACCGCGGTCCGGGACGCCGCACGGGCATCCAGGCGTTCATCGACAATGACGTCGTCAGCATTATGGCGATTCCGGGCGTAACCGATGCCAACGTGCAGCTGTCCCTTGTCGCGCATTGCGAAAACCTGGGCAGCCGCTTTGCGATTCTCGACATTCCGCGCGAGAAAACGAAGGTCGCGGATGTGATGACGCATCGCAACCTGTTCGATTCCAGCTACTGCGCTTTGTACAATCCGTGGCTGTCGGTGTTCGATCCGCTGGATAAAAGGAATGTGTTCGTTCCTCCATCCGGCACGATCGCGGGCATCTATTCCCGTTCCGACACGACGCGCGGCGTGCAGAAGGCTCCGGCCAACGAAGTGCTGCGCGGCGTAGTCGGTCTGGACGTGCAGTACAACAAAGGCGAGCAGGACATTCTCAACCCGGCCGGCGTCAACCTGATCCGTTCTTTCACGGGCCAAGGCATCCGCGTATGGGGCGCTCGCACGGCATCTTCCAATACGCTGTGGAAGTACGTCAACGTTCGTCGTCTGTTCATTTTCCTCGAGGAGTCGATCAAGGGCGGCACCAACTGGGTCGTCTTCGAGCCGAACAACGAGCAGCTGTGGGCCCGCGTCCAGCGCACGATCGACGCGTTCCTGACGCGCATCTGGCGCGACGGCGCATTGATGGGCAGCAGCGCTTCCGAAGCGTTCTATATCGATATCGGCCGCAGCACGATGACGCAGGACGATATCGACAATGGCCGCCTGATCTGCGTGATCGGCGTCGCTCCGGTGAAACCGGCCGAATTCGTCGTCTTCCGCATCACTCAGAAGACCGGCTCCGAATAATCGGTTGACGTTAGCTCGGGCAGATTGTTTTCGGGCGTGGACGACGCGAGCTTGAAAAGCGCGTTTTCGACGCCCGGGTCGAGAAATTGAGGAAGCACCCAATATGAACGGAAGGGGATAGAGGATATCCATGCCAGGAGAACGCAATGATCCGTACCGCAATTTTAGATTCCGTGTCGAGGTCGAAGGATTGGAGCAGGCCGGATTCAGCGAAGTCGCCGGGTTCGACGCCTCCTTCGACGTCGTGCAATACCGCGAGGGAAATGAGGTCATTACGCCCCGCAAGCTTCCGGGCCTTGCCCGGTACGGCAATATTACGCTGCGGTGGGGCGCTACCGAATCGCTCGAGCTGTACGAGTGGGTTCAGGAGTGCATCAACGGCACGGTAGAGCGCAAGACCGTCACGATTATCGCCATCGACGAGGAAGGCGGCGACGTGGCGACATGGCAAGTGATCGAGGCTTGGCCGGTTCGCTACACGGCTCCGTCCTTTAACGGATCGGGCGCGGAAGTGGCGATCGAGCTGCTCGAGCTGGCTCATGAGGGCATGACTCGTACGGCTTAATAGATTCGAATGAGAGAGAGTGGGCCTTCCTCTGCCGTGAACCGAAGCCGGGGGGCGGAACGGGGTGGCCCCAAGTGAGTCCGGCAGCGCGCAGCATCCCTCGCACCGGGATGCTGCGTCGGCGGGCAGTCCGGTCGGGAACCCCGTTGCGGCAATAACGAACGGAATAGCGTTTACCGACAAGGGAGGCCCTCTCTCTTGTTTTGCTTTTTTATGGGACGAATGAAGCAAGGAGTGAGAGCGACGATGGCTTTTCAGACGGAATACGAGTTCGAGCTGCCGCGCGGCTACGTGGACGACAGCGGCACCTTGCATAAGCGGGGCGTGATGCGGCTGGCGACGGCGGCCGACGAAATTTTGCCGATGAGAGACCCCCGCGTCCAGCAGAACCAGAGCTATCTGACGATTATTTTGCTGGCCCGCGTCATTACCCGGCTGGGGGACGTGAAGCACGTCGATACGAAAACGATAGAGAAGCTGTTTACCGCCGATCTGGCCTATTTGCAAAACCTGTACAGGCAGATCAACGATTTGGAATCGCCGAAGCTGCATACGACATGTCCGAAATGCGATCACGAGTACGAGGTGGAAGTCGATTTTTTATCCGTAACGGAGGGCCTCTCGTAGCTTATTCTCCCGAAAGAATCTACGAGGAAGTCGGCTTCATCGCCTATTATTTTCATTGGCCCCACGATGAGATCATGAACATGGAGCATCGGGAACGGCGCAGATGGTGCGACGAAATCTCGAAAATCAACCGCAAGCTTAACGACGAGCCGGAAAAGAAAAACGTGTTCGACGTATTCGGAAAGAGGTGACGACGGGACGTGTCCGCGGCTGCAACGCATCATAAGGTGAACGGAGCGTTTCGCTTCGCCGTCGAGCTCGACGGAATGCTCGTCGCCGGCTTCTCCGAAGCGCATGGCTTGGAATCGCAAATTGAATATGAGGAAATCCGGGAGGGCGGCGTTAACGGGTACGTTCACAGGCTGCCCAAAGGCGTGCGGAATTCGACGATTGTGCTCAAGCGGGGACTGACCTCCTCGCAGGAGCTGTGGAGTTGGTACGCGCAGGCGTCGCAAGGAACGGTATCCCGCAAAAGCGGCTCTATCATTTTATACAAGCAGGACGGGGCCGAGCTTTGCCGGTGGAATTTTTTCGACGCGTATCCGGTCAAATGGAGCGGCCCCAGTCTGATCGCCTCCTCCAGCGAGGTGGCGATCGAGACGATCGAACTGGTACATAACGGAGTCAAAGCGATATTCAGAGCATAGAGGCGGAAGACGCGCAGAGAGGAGGGGCAGGATGAGGATCGGCGGAAGTCGGAGTGCGGGGACGTCGCCCGCAGGTGCGGGTCGGCATGCGGGAGCGATGTCTGCGGGCGCGGGTCGGCGTGCGGGAGCGATGTCTGCAGGCGCGGGTCGGCGAAATGCGGGAACGGCGACTGCAAAGGCAGCGCTGGCAGGTGCGGGGCCCGCGCACGCGCGATTTGCCGGCGAGATCGCGGGCAAGTACGGTCCGATCCGCCCCGGCGTCCGAAGCGGTCAGCCTCTTGTGTTTCGGGTTTCATCGCAGGAGAAGAAGGGCAAAGGCCGGGAGCGGGCGCCGTTTCGCCCTCCCGAGCGTTCCGGGGCTGCCGCTCCGGTGACGCCCGCGCGGGATAAGCCGGAAATTCGGTACCGCGACGTCGTTCGGGATCGGCCCGGCCCGGCAGGGAAGGACCGCGTGATCGAGCGGGAAAAGGTGGTCCAGCGGGAGAAGCTGGTCGAGCGCGAAAAAGTGGTCGAGCGCGAGAAAATCGTGGAGCGCCGCACGATCGTCGTTCGCGAGGCGGTGCGCGTCGTCGTGGAGCAGCGGCGGATCAGGGAAGCGGCGCTGGCGGCGGATTTGACGGGACATCGGGACGAGTCGCCCGACTCGGCCGGTCCCAGCCGGGAGAGGGACGCTCCCGCTCCCGCCAAGACGGCCGGAAAAACTCGCAAGAAGCCCGGGAGCAAGACGTCCGCTTCGCTCGAAAACAAGACGACCGCTTCCCTGGGTGAAAAATCTCGTGTTCGCGGGACCAACGGCGAAACCGAAGACGGCTCGGAGGATGAGCTTTACGAGACTTCCGGGCATGATGCTTCGCGGCGTGAAATTCCAGAGCGCGAGGTTTTGAGAGACGAGGCTTCGGCGCATGGGACTTCGAAGCGCGAAGATCCGCGGCACGAGGCTTCAGGGGATGGAGCTTCGAGGGCTTCAAGGAATGGGGAGTCGAGAGCTTCAGGGAACGGAGAGTCGAGGGCTTCAGGGACCGAGGACACGAGAGCTTCAAGGCATAAGGCATCCTCCCGCGGGAGGACTTCCTTTGCCGAGTCGCTGACGCAGCGAACCGCTTGGCCTCTGGGCGCGAAGGCGAACGCGGCTTTCCGCAAGGAGCGCGACAAGGCAGCGGCGGTCAAAATTCCGCTGGGCGCTCGACCGGCTAACGAGACGGGCAGCCGGAAGAAGTCGGCAATGGGCGGGCAGGGGAGCGACTCGGGCGACGGTTCGAGGGGCAAGCAGCCCGCATATGCGCAGCTTCTGTTTGTGAATCCCAAGCTGCGCGAAGGCGGAAGCCGTTCCATTGGCGTGTCGGAGCCGCAAGCAGGCTCGAATCTGGCTGATCCGGCGTCGCCCGGAGAAGCGGCGCGGCAGCCGGAACGCTCAAGCGGCAGTGCGGAAACGCGCGGGAACGCGGAGCAGGGTTTGTCGCCGCCGCGTGCTATTGAAACACGGCGGGAGGAGAGCCTCCCCGGCGGCGTGACGCCGTCGCGGCCAGCACCTTCGACGGAACAATCGCGATTGGAAACCAGGGAATTCGACGAACGATTCGACGTTAGCCGGCGGGCAGAGGAGCCTTTAGTTGACGACTCCCGAGAGGCAGGCAAGCGACAGTCCGACAAAGGTGCGGGGCGTCAGTCTCGACAGGAGCAAGCTTCGCATGCGGCCGATTCTTCTCCCGTTCTATCAAATGCGGAGAGTCCGCCTGACATTGTCGGCGGCACAGGTGCGGATGAGGAGCAGGCGTATGCAGGGTCTTGGAGACGTCTCGCGTTTCGGCTTTCCCATGCGTCGAGGCCGGATTCGTTCGGGGCGACAGCACCTTCGTCGGGAGGGAACGCGGAGGAGCAGCCGTCAGGCTCGCTTGGGCGTTTGGAAGATTCACGCCCTGCCGAAGGATCCCGGTTCGTCGAGGCGCAGTCGGCGTCAAGCGGACGAGCGTGGCTGCTTCGCAAACCGGGCGTCAATTCTTCCCTGCCTCTCGTTTACCGGAGCTTGTCAGGGCAGCAAGGCCTGCCGATTGCGGCGAAGGGCAGCTTGGGCAGGAGAGCCTTGGGAATGCAGCCGGCTGGCGAGGATTCGGCAGAGAGAACAATGAGTTCAGGAACGCAGCCGACGGATACGAATCAGACGAAAAGAACGGCCGGTTTAAGCGCCGATGTCGCAGGAAAACAATCGACGAGCGCGGATCAGGCGGGAACGATTGGTTCGAATGCGAATGTTGCGGGAAAGCAATCGACAAGTGCGGATTTGACGAAGAGAACGATTGGTTTGAACGCGAATGCTGCAGGAAAGCAACCGACTGGTGCGGATTTGGCCAGAACGAGCGGTCTGAAGGCTAATGTCCCGGGAAAGCAATCGGCAGATGCAGATTTGACGAAGAGAACGATTGGGTTGAACGCGGATTCGGCCTCTGGCGACTCTGCTCGGGAACGGCGTAGACTTCCGCAGGCGGAGGCCAAGCTGGGTCTGGCGACAGGCTCGTTGAAGCTGTCGCATCGATTGATCCGCAGCTCTACCCGCGTCGATTCTATCGGCCGGAACGCTGCTTCCGCTGACGGGGCAGCGGGCAAACGGAGCTCGGAAAGCGGCGGCGCAAAGAGTACAGGACGCGGCACAGGTCAAGGCACAAATCAGGGGCCGCAGTCCCCGAGTCGTACAGGCGAACCGGGGCGCGTTTCCGCCGGCGGCGTTCAATCGCCGGGCATTCATGCGAATGTTCGAGGTGCGGGAGCGGTTGACGGAGCTGCCGATAAGGAGCAAAGCTCCGATGGCGCACTCCCTTCTCCGGCAATTCGCGCGAACGTTCGGGAGACGGAAAAGGGCAGTCGAGCGGGAGAACGCGGCCAAGGACTCGAAGGCGGAGGTCCGGCCCCGATGGTCCATAAGAATGCTCGAGGGCCGGGAAAGTCCGGTCAAGTCGAAGAGAGTGACCAAGGACCCGAGAGCAAGGTTTCGGCTTCGACGGCTCTTGCGAATGCTCGAGAAGCGGAAAAGCCCCCTCAACCTGGAGAAGGTGTGCAAAACGGCGGTATCCGGGCGACTCCGATTCAAGGAAGCGTGCGCGGAACGAGCATATCGAATCGTGCGAGCGATCAGGCGGGTTCAGGAATTCCGGGTTCCGCCGATACGGAAACGATTGGAGCTCGGAGCCGGAATCATCCAGGCCAACTCGTTTTATTGACTCGCGGCGAAGGGGCGCAGAAGGCGGGGGGACGAACGTCGACAGCAAATCGTTCGGGCCCGATCGGATCAATCGGCAGTTTGATCCAGCGCAATCTTCTGATTCCAACTGACAAAAACGGTAGACTCGCCGAGCATCGGCCGTCCAGTAAACCTTCGTTTCCGATATCGCAAGGCGAGACGTCAAGAGGGACAGGAACGTCCATGCTCCTTAGACGCAACGTCCCGACCGAATCCGGGCCGGATGGATTCGCCAATCCGGGAATGCCAGCGGCGCGAGGAACGGAGGCCGCGGCCGGAGTTGCGACATGGAACGTTCAGCCGCATGATGCGAGCGGAACGGCTGTTGACGACCGGCAGCGGGAGCGGTCGCCGTCGGTTCGGATTACGGGAAGACGGCTTTCTCTCGGCTCCGCAATTGCGGATGGCAGAGAGGGGCGGACAGCATTGCCTGCAATGCTGGCAGTGCATCCGATTCGGCGCTCTGCCCAAGATCCGCGACAGCCAGTCCAACAAGATTCGGCCGTACTGACCGGTCGGGCTGAAGTTCCACGCTTGTCGCTGGCTCACGCCGCGCTGTCGGCGACCGGAGAGAGACGCGACGCGTCCGAACCGGGCAACGCTGCAGAATCGCCTGGCCCAACGCACGAACCGGACACAACTTTAGAATTTCGCCGCAGCGCGACGATCACGGCGGAAGGGTCGAGCCAAGTACGGAACGTCGCGCCCGAACCGGCCCCGGAGATTAGCGAGGAAGCGCTGCAGAAGGCAATCAGCTCCCTGCCGCAGCTTCATCCGGACCAGCTTGCCGACCAAGTGTACAAATCGCTGGTGAAACGGATGAAAATGGAGCAGAGGCTTCACGGCTTTTAGCTCAAAGTCAGGTGGGAGGATGGCCTCGCGAGGCTCCGCGAATAAGCGTGCCAGGCGGGCTTGAGGGCGTAGCTCAGGCCGAGGCTTCGCGAATAAGCACGCCCAGCGAGCTTAAAGGCCGAGTCAGCGCCGAGATTCCGTGAATAAGCACGCCCCGAGGGCTTAGAGGCTGGGCCCGGGCCGAGGCCCCGCGAATAAGCACGCCCAGCGAGCTTAAAGGCCGAGCCAGCGCCGAGATTCCGCGAATAAGCGTGCCTGGCGGGCTTAAAGGCCCGGCTCAGGCCGAGACCTCGCGAATAAGCGTGCCCCGCGGGCTTAAAGGCCGAGCCAGCGCCGAGATTCCGTGAATAAGCACGCCCCGAGGGCTTAAAGGCTGGGCCCGGGCCGAAATCCCGCGAATAAGCACGCCTGGCGAGCTTAAAGGCCGGGCCAGTGTCGAGGCTTCGCGAATAAGCACGCCCAGCGAGCTTAAAGGCCGAGCCAGCGTCGAGATCCCGCGGATAAGCACGCCCCGAGGGCTTAAAGGCCGGGCCGGCGCCGAGATCCCGCGAATAAGCACGCCCCGCGGGCTTAAAGGCCCGGCCCAGGCCAAGCCGCGGACCCTGCCGGCGGCGAAGACGAAGACGAGGAAGGGAGCCGGTCGAGATGGCGCTCAGCAAAGCGAAGATCATCATCATTAAAAGCAACGGCCAGGAGTCGGTCGATGTGTTGTTTAACCCGAACGAGTATGTGCTGCAGTCGAGTAACCAGTTCTCGTGGCAGACGATTCCGGGGCTGCAGTCTCCGATTGCGCAGTTTGTGAGCGGGGAAGCGACGACGCTGACGATGGATCTGTTCTTCGATACGTACGAGAAGGGTGTCGACGTTCGGACGCATACGGCGAAAATATCGGGTCTCCTGAACGTCGACCGCGACCTGCACGCGCCGCCGCAGTGCCGGTTCGTGTGGGGATCGCTCGATTTCAAGGGCGTGGCGGAGAAGGTGCAGCAGCGGTTTACGATGTTTCTCGACTCGGGCGTGCCGGTGCGCGCGACGCTGAATGTGACGTTCCGCGCCGTGCAGTCGATGACCGAGCAGTACCAGAACGTCCCCCGGCAGAGCGCCGACCGCACGAAGCAGAAAATGCTGAAGCAGGACGAGCAGCTCTGGATGCTGGCGGCCGAGGAGTACGAGGACCCGAGCCATTGGCGGGCGATCGCGGAGGCGAACGGCATCGACAATCCGCGCAGATTGCCGTACGGACGGAAGCTGATTATACCGAGGCTGGAGTGAGCGCGTCGTGGCGAAAATCAAATTCGACAGCAAGACCTACGAGTTGGCCGATCTGGAACGGAAATATCGCAATTTTTTCGCTCCGGCGTTCGATATTCAGGTAGACGGTCAGAGCTTTACGCTCAAACAGATTGCCGTATCCATGCTTAAGGTGGAGACGTCGATCGCCGCCAAGTCGGACAGCTTCCAGTTCCGCATCGAGAATGCTTATGATGCCGTGGCACGCCAGTTCAAGTGGATCGGCTCGCTCATCGACGTCGGCAAGACGATTACGATCGAGATGGGCTACACCGACAAGCTGGAGACGGTGTTCGACGGCATCATTACGGGGATATCGGTAGATTACCCGGCGGAGGGACAGCCCTCCATCGTCGTTCAGGGGATGGACCGCTCCTTCTTCATGATGCACAGCGCCAAGTCCAATCTATGGCTGAACAAAAAGATCAGCGACGTCGTCAAGGAGATCGGCGGCAAGTACAGCTTCCAGCTGGACGTGGACGACACGATGACTCCGAAGCCGACGATCGAGCAGTTCAAGACGAGCGATTTTCATTTTCTGAAAAAGCTGGCCTCCGAGATCAACCACTATTTCTTCGTGATCGAACAGAAGCTTTACTTCAAGAAGCCTTCGCCTTCCGGGAGTCCCGTCGTTACGCTGATGTACGGCAAAAACCTGAGAAGCTATTCCGCCAACGTGGACATCTCCGATCAGGTCGGCCAGTTCATCGTGCGGGGCTCCGATCCGAAGACGCGCCAGCCGTTCCAGGCGACCTCCCAATCGGTGAACAAATACGGCACCAACGGGAGGACGGGCAAGGACATCATGTCCGCGCTGTCGAGCCAGTCCGTCGAAATCGTCTACAGCGACGCCACCGCCCAGGCGGAGGCGCAGACGCTGGCCAATGCGATGCTGAACGAAAGAGCGATGCATCTGGTAGGCGGCGAAGGGGAAAGCATCGGCATTCCGGAAATGCGTGCCGGGCGCAACATTAAGCTGGAAGGGCTGGGGACCAAGTTTAGCCAGACGCTGCTGCTCGTCTCCGTCACCCACGTCATCAACAACCGGGGATACGTGACCCAATTCAGAACGGAAGGGAATGCATTCTGATGGTTTCCATGAACGATATTTTCCCCGGCCGCTCCGAGGCGGAAAGCGGCGGAAGCGCCAACTTCGTTCACGGAGTCATGGTCGCGACCGTGACGAACAATCAGGACCCGGACGGCTTAAACCGCGTCAAGCTGAAGTTTCCGCTGCGAGAAAATTCGCACGAGACCGATTGGGCGCCGATCGCTTCGCTGATGTCGGGGAGCGGCAAAGGCACGCTGTTCGTCCCCGAGGTCGGAGACGAGGTGCTGGTCGCGTTCCATCTCGGCAACCTGAACCAGCCCTTCGTTATCGGATCGCTGTGGAATACGTCGAACAAGCCGCCGACCAAGGACGAGAAGAACAATTTGCGGAAAATCCATTCGCGAGACGGGCACGAGCTCATTTTCGACGATACGGAATCGAAAGGGAAAGTTACGCTCAAGACGAAGCAGGGGCTGAAGCTGGAGATCGACGAGGGCGCCGACAAGGTGACGCTGGCGACGAAGAACGCGGCCCAGACCGTCATCCTCGAAGGCAGCTCCGCGGGCACGATTACGGTCAAAAGCGGCTCGAACAAAATTACGATCGACAACAAGGGAGACGTCAAGGTCGAGTCGACCAAGGAGATTACGGTCAAGAGCACACAGATCAACCTGGAGGCGACCGCCGCGATGAAGGTGAAGGCGGGAGGAAAGCTCGACCTGATGTCGGACGGGATCGTCACAATCAAAGGCGCGATGGTGAAAATCAACTGATTCGAAGCAAGGCGAAGGGGGACAAGCGATGAGCGCATCTTTTCTCGGGAGAGGCTGGAAGTTTCCGATTGCCGTGGACGCCACGACGGGCCGATTCCTGCTGTCCGAAGGGGAAGACGATATCGCGGAGGCGATCCGCATCATTCTGATGACCTCCAGAGGAGAGCGCGTCATGCGCCCCGACTTCGGCTGCGGACTTCGCGACTTTGCGTTCGGCACGACCGACGAGACGACGCTGCGGCTGCTGGAGACCGACATCACGCAGGCGATTACGGTATGGGAGCCGCGGGTGACGGACGTCGAAGTGACGGCCGGGCTCGACCCGTCCCATTCCGGGAAGCTGTCGATCGGCATCTCGTACGTCGTTCGTTCCACGAACAATCTTTTTAACCAGGTATATCCCTTCTATCTCGAAGAAGGCACGAAATAAACGGGAGCGACGAATCGGATGAAATCAGAGCTGTGGCAGTACGGGCAAGCCCGCGCCCCCGCGATCGACGGAAGGGATCTGAACGCCCTCGTCGAGCGGATGAAGGCGATGGCTCCGCATTATACGCCGGAATGGCGCTTCTCGCCGGAAGATCCCGACGCGGGCGCCGCGCTGTTCTATCTGGCCGCGGAGATGCTCGGGGAGAACATCAAGCGGCTGAACCGGGTTCCGCTGAACAACTTCATCGCTTTTCTGGACCTGCTGCAGGTGCAGCTCCAGCCGGCCCGGCCCGCGCGCGCGAACGTCGTGTTTTCGCTGAACGAGGGGGTCCGGGAATCGGTGTACGTGCCGGGCGGCACTCTGCTGACGGCGCCTGCCGAGGACGGCGGGGAAGAGCTGCCTTTCGAGACGGAAGGCGCGCTGCTGGTCAGTCCCGCCAAGCTGATGGAGCTGTACAACGTTCATCCCGGACGGGACCGCATCGTGCTGGCGGGGGACGATTACAGCGACCGGACGGACACGGGGACGGCCGAGGAGTTTGCGCTGTTTTCGACCGCCGGGGACAATCTGCAGGACCACGTCTTCTACGTGCGGCACGACGACCTGCTGCGGCTCGATCATCCGGCTCTGGTGACGCTCAAGTGGCATAACGCCGAGCGTAGATACGTCGAGGAGGAGCTGGCGTCCCTGTTCGCCCGGACGGACTGGCTGGAATGGAGCTATTCGAGCGGCGAGGAATGGATTCCGTTCGACTCGGCGACCCTTGAAGGCCGGGAAGTTACGCTGCGCAAAAAAGAGAAGGGTCCCGTGAGCGAGACGGAGGTTGGCGGAATGGCGGGGCGCTGGATTCGCTGCCGCGTCCGGCCGCTGGCCGACGGCTCCGACGGGCCGGCGATTTTGCGGGCTTTGCCGGAGATGGACCGGCTGACGCTGAGGGCTGCGCACGATCTGCGGGAGGACCCGGACGCGATTCCGGCCGGCGAGCTGTATTTTAACGACGTGGAGCTGGACAAAGCGGGATTTTATCCGTTCGGGGAGCATTCGATTCCGTATTCGGTGTTTTACGTCTCCTGTTCGGAGGCGTTCAGCAAGAGGGGCAGCAAGCTGCGGATGACGTTCCGGGCGCGCAACGTGCCCAACGAGCTGCGCGTCGGTCCGGACCCGGAAATTCGCTGGAAGATGATTATGAGAACGGCGGATTTCGAGACGAATCCGCCGCCGCGCCTCTACATCCGCAAAGTGCTGTGGGAGTATTGGAACGGCGACAACTGGATGAGATTGCCGGGAAGCGGTCCTTACGAGGAAATGTTCGCAAGCCTGCCGCACGAGGAGCCGCGGGAGTACGAGCTGGAGTTTCCGTGTCCGGAGGATATGGACGCCACGCTCGTCAACGGACGGGAGGATCTGTGGATTCGCGCGCGGGTGGGCGCGACCGATACGCCGACCGCTCCGATCGTCGAATATATGAGTCCGAGGCTGGAAAATGTAGCATTCTCTTACGCGTACCCGTCTACGGCCGAGCTGCGTCCGGAATGGGCTTTTACGCTCAATAACGCCGTGTTGACGGATGTGACGGCTACGGTGCGGCAGGGGGGCGACGCGTTTAAACCGTTCCTGCCCGTTCCGTGCCCGGCGCCTGCCGTGTACTTCGGCTTCGACGTTCCGCCCGTCCGGGGGCCGATCCGCATGCAGTTCGCGATGGGCAGCAGGCCGGAGGCGGAGGATCAGCCTCCGTGGATCGAATGGGAGGCGTACGTTCGCAAAGGCGGAGAATGGACGTGGGAAGCGCTGAAAACGGTCGACGACACGCAGAGCTTTACGCAATCGGGCCTGCTCCAGTTCGTCGGGCCCGCGGCGCTTGCTCCGGCCTCTCTGTTCGGCAGGACGAGAGCGTGGCTGAGAGCGGTTAACCGCGACGGCAAATACGGCCGGGACGGCGCCGATCTGCCGAGCGTTAAAGCGATCCACCGCAACTCCGTGAAGGCGGTGCAGCTGCGCACGATCGAAGGGGAATTTCCCGAACCCGGCAGGGGAGGGTTCGTACTGTCGCAGACGCCGGTCGTCGGCCAGGAAGTATGGGTCGACGAGACCGGCACGATCGGCGAGCACGAGCTTGAGCGGCTGACGGAAGCGGACCCGGAGCGGTACGAGGCGTTTCGCGACAGCGAAGGCAACATCCAGAAGCTGTGGGTGCGCTGGGAAGAGGTCCGTTCGCTGAACGGCTCCGCCGCGAACGACCGGCATTACACGATGCAGCCCGCGACCGGCGTGCTCGGGTTCGGCGACGGAACGCGGGGCATGCAGCCTCCGCTAAGAGGCGGGGACAAAATCCGCGTCGCCTACCGGGTGACGGACGGAGCGCGAGGCAACGTCGGCCCCGGGCGGGTGACGGGACTGATGCAGTCGATCGCCTTCGTGCAGGGCGTGTCCAACCCGCTGCCGGCAACGGGCGGAGGGGACGCCGAGCCGCTGGAGGGAGCGCTGCGCAGAGGACCGCAGCAGCTCAAGCATCGGGGACGGGCGATCTCCGCTTCCGACGCCGAATGGCTCGTCAGGGAGATCGAGCCGGGCATCGTGAAGGTGAAATGCCTTCCCAACCGCAACGTGCGGCTGGAGAGCAGCCCGGGCTCGCTCGTCGTTGTCGCCCTGCCCTTCGGGGGAGAGGCGGGAAGAGAGCATTTCGCCGAGACGAAGCGCAAGCTGGAGACGGAGCTGCGCCGGCGGGCGCCCAACCTGGTGGCGCAGGACGGCAGGCTGAACGTCATCGCCCCGGCCTTCATCGAAATTTCGGTGTTCGCCACCATCGTCGCCGACTCGCCGGACATTCTCGTTCCGGTCGAGACGGCTTGCCTGGAGGCGCTGAACCGGTTTCTCGATCCGCTCTCCGGGCAGGCGGACGGCCGGGGCTGGGAAATCGGCGAACCGATTCACGCTTCGGTTTTCTACGGCCTGCTGCAGGCGATCAAAGGCGTGCAAAGAGTGGAGCAGCTCTACCTTGGCGTCATGCGCACGGAGAACGGCAAGTCGACGGAGATGCTGCCGGACGACTTCCGCCGCGTACCGCACGGCATCATCAGCCGCGGACACGGGCACCGGCTCATTATGACGGTGAAATAAGCCGGATAAACGGAACGACGAACGGCCCATAAGCCCGGTTCAACTATTAGCCGAAAGGAGGGAATCCCGATGCTTCCCAGAATTCCGCTCGACGACCGCACGTTCGAGAACATCGTGCAGGAGTCGCGTCGCGGCATTCCGCGGCGCTTGCCGGAATGGACGGACGAGAACGCGCACGATCCCGGCATCACTTTCGTGGAGCTGTTCGCCTGGCTCAGCGAGATGCAGCAGTATTATTTAAGCCGCGTGCCCGAGCGCAACGTCCGCAAGTTTCTGGAATTGCTCGGCATCTTCCCGCGCGAAGCCGCGCAGGCGGAAGCCGACGTCACGTTCGGCAACGTCCGCGAGCCGGTGACGCTCCCGGCAGGAACGAAGCTGCAGGCGGAGGATCAGGTGTTCGAGACGACGGAAGCCGTGAAGCTGCTGCCGCTGGAGATCGAACGCATCGTCACGCGCACGGAGAAGGAGACGAGCGACCGGTCCGCTTCCAACGAGCGGGGCAACGTGGCCTTCTACGCGTTCGGCCGCGAAGCCGAGGCCGACAGCCGGCTGTACATCGCGTTCGACCGCGAAGTCGAGGCGGGGGAATCGCTGTCGCTGTACGTCAAGCTGGCGGACGGCGAGGAGACGAAGGCGGGCGGAATTATTCCGTCCGCGCGCGTCTCCTGGAAAGCTTACGGCTGGGACGAGGAGAACGGCAACTCCTGGCTGCCGCTGGAGCTGGTGGAGGACGGCACGCTGCATTTGACGAGCAGCGGGCGGATTGCCTTTCGCGTCGTTTCGCCGATGCGTCCGGTGATCGTCCACCCGGCGGCGGATCGGCCGCGTTACTGGATTTGCTGCATTCTGGAGGAAGCCGGCTACGAGCTGCCGCCGCGAATCGATCAGGTGCTGCTGAATACGGCCCGGCTGCGTCAGCGGGATACGAAAAGCGAGCAGATGACGTTCGACGGCACCGGGCTTGCCGATCAGGAGCTCGAAGCGGACAGTCTGCTGGCGCGCTGCGGCAAGCTGAGAGTCCAGGTGCGGCAGAGCGACGGCCGCTGGAGAGAATGGCGCGAGGTCCCGGACTTCGCTTTGGCCGACGCCGGGAGCGAGGTATACGTCGTCGAACGCGAATCCGGGAGCGGAGGCGCTTCGCGAGTTAGGTTCGGGGACGGCGTGCGCGGCGCGATTCCCGGCGAGGGCGCCGGCAATGTCCGGCGAATTCATTGCTCGGAGGATTTCGCCGAGCTGCGCTGGATCGGACGCAGCAACGGCTTGCCGCATCAGAAGCTGCGGCTGTACGATCTGCCCGTAAAGCGCCGGGACGGACTGCGCCTCCAGGTCGGCGTGCCGGAGGGCAAGGACGGCCGTCTCGTCTGGGAGGACTGGGAGCCGGTGAGCGACTTCGACCGTTCCGGTCCGCTCGACCGGCATTACAGGTTCGATCCGGCCACCGGCGAGCTGACGTTCGGCAACGACGAGCGCGGAGCGATTCCGGCGCTGGCGGCGGAGCCGAATCTGTGCGTTACGGTATGCGAGTTCGGCGGCGGGGAACGCGGCAACATCAAACCGGGGCTGCTGAACCGGTGGGTGATGGAGGAGCAGGACGTGCTGCTGCTGACCGCGGACAATCTCGACTACGGCTTCGGCGGAGCGGAGGCCGAGACGCTGGAGGAGTGCGTGGAGCGCGCCCGGACGCAGTGGCAGGTTCCCTACTGCGCCGTGACCGACGAGGATTACGTCCGGATTGCGATGGACACGCCGGGATTAAAGGTATCGCGGGTGCACGTCATTCCGAACTATGCGCCGGGTCGGGAGCGGCCGGCCGACGGAGCGGTCACCGTCGTTGTCGTGCCGAAGGGGCTCAGCGAGACCCCGGTCCCAAGTGCCGGATTTCTGGCGACGGTGGCGAAGCACCTGGACGATAGAAGGCTCATTACGACGGAGGTTCACGTCGTGGCGCCGGATTACGTGAAGGTGACGGTGCATGCGGTCGTTGTTGTGGAACCGCATTTTATGGAGGAAGGTCACCGGATCGTCGCGGCGCTTAACCGGCTGCTGGCTCCTCTCGACAAGCCGGGCGGCATCCAAGGCTGGCCCTTCGGCAGAACGGTGCACAAGGGCGACATTTACGGCGCGATCAGCCAGGTCAAGGGCGTCGCTTACGTTCAGGATCTGTGGCTCGACGCGGAAGGCACGGCCGTCAGGAAAAGCGCGGGAGGCGATCTGGAGCTGCCGGAAACCGCGATCGTATATTCGGGAGCGCATCGCGTCGAATTGATCAGCAGCGCACAGCTGTAAGCATCGGGAAGACGAGGGAGGGACGAACATGCAGGGCGGGACGACGTATTTCTCGCTGAATCGGCCGGAGCATTGGGCCCGCCGCGGAATCGGACGCAACCTGGAGCTGGACGAACGGGTTTCCATCCGCCGCGGGGAAAAATACGGGGTGCTCGAGACGGTGCATCTGGCGCAGCTCGAAGGCGTCGGCGACGTGACCGCCTTCGCCGTTCACCCGCAAGGCCGTCTGGTATTCCTGAACGCCGAAGGGGACTTGTGGACGTACGACCGGGGCAGCGGGCATCATGAGCGCCTGTTCGTTCCGGGGCATCATCTGTTTACGGCCTCGGCTAACTTGGCGATTACCGGCGATACGCTGTTCGTCGCCGACGCGGCCGGAGAGCCGTCGATCTCGGCGTTCGACATGGCTAACGGCCAGTTGCGTTTTCGCAGGTCGGGGAACGAGCTGGACGGCATTCCGTTCCATCCGCTCGCCATCGCTTCGGACGAATACGGCTTATACGTGCTGACGACGCGGCAGGCCGTCGACGATCCGGTCGCGGCCGACGAGCTTGGCTTTCGGCAGCTCGCGCTGGTGCGGCTGACGATGTCCGGAGCGGTCGCGGACGTCTACACGAACGAGAAGTTTACGGCCAAGCTGCCGGAAGAGACGGACCGCTGGCGCGGAACGCAGTTTATTTCCGTCACGCCGCAAGGAGACGCCTTCGTGCTCGAAACGCTGACCTGCGCGCTCTACATTCTCCAGAGGTCCGCGGGAGAGCGGCGGCTCGACCGCATTCTGATGCCGCCGCAATATTTTGCCGGACTGGGCGTCGATTCCCGCAAGATGATCTACGTCGGGGATTCGCGGGAGATCGGGGAGGACGGAGAGGATGACCGCTTCATCGTGCGGTTCAGCAGCAACGGAGAGCATCAGGACCGGATCTCCGGCTTCCGCGGCAAAGCCGGCTCCATCGTCGTCGACGGACGCGACCGGATGTACGTCTGGAACGGGGAGGAGAGCACGGTAACGGTGCTTGAGCTGCAGCCCCAGACGATGGGGTGGGAAGGCAGCTCGATTCCCGAAGGGGTGTGGCTGTCCAAGGCGTTCGACAGCGCCGAAGCGGAGACGGTATGGCATAAGTTCGCGCTGGACGCGGACATTCCCGACGGCACGCAAATCCGCGTGTCCTACTACAGCTCGGATTCCGAGTTTCTGCTGATCCAAGGCACCGTATGGAAGGTGGACGACTGGATCGCGGAGGAGGAGCATTCGTTCCGGGAGAAGCTGATGGGCATGGCGCCGTATTGGTCCGCGCCGATCGTTAATCCGGCGGACGCTTTGTTCTTCGGAGCCCAAGGCCGATACCTGTGGCTGAAAATAGAGTGGATCGGCAGCGACCGCCAGACGCCGCTGCTGGGCAGGCTTCGCGTTTATTTTCCGCGGGAAACGCTGCTGAGCTATTTGCCTGCTGTATACCAGGAAGAGGAGGGTAGCCGAGACTTCCTGGAGCGGTACCTGTCGCTGTTCGGCACGCTGTTCGACAGCGTGGAGGAGAAGATCGACGGCATGGCCGCCTATTTCGACAGCGAGCAGGCGCAGGGCGCGCAGCTTCGCTGGCTCGGGTCGTGGCTTGGCCTCGACAGCGACGAGCACTGGCGGGACGACAAAATCCGCGGGTTGATCCGCGCGGCGCCGGAGCTCTACCGTTACAGAGGGACGAGGCGCGGCATCGCGAAGCTCGTCGAGACGTTTACCGGGCGGCCGCCGATCATCGTCGAGCCGTTCCAGTACAAGGCGATGAGAGACAACGCCGAGCTGCGAAAGCTGATGGACGGACTCAACGGAGACAATCCGCATACGTTCACGGTGCTGCTGGATCAGGGCCAGGCCCCTTCGGAAAAGGAGCGCGTGCTGCTGCGCAGCCTTATCGAGGAGCATAAACCGGCCTTTACGGAGGTGCGGCTGGTGTGGCTGGAGCCTTGGACGTACCTCGACTTGCATACCTATCTGGGCGTCAATACGGTATTGGCCGAGCCGTCCCTGTTCACGCTCGGACCGGACAGAAGCATGCCGAACGATACGCTGATCGTGGATCAGGACATGGACGGCCGAATGGACGCGCATACGAGGCTTGGAATGGATTCGGAGTTGGAATGATGCTGCACCGATGCGACACGAGCCGCGGCTGCCATGCCGTCCGGTGGATCGCACCGATGAGTCGATAAACCGAGGAGGCGGAGCGCCGCTTGTTTGATCGCACCGATGTGACGACAAACCGCGGACGCGGAACGCCACTCGTTTGGTCGCACCAATTAAGGAGGGGTTTCGGTGAAAAAGGCGAGAATGTTTCCATTTGAGAGAAACCGGTATTTTTACGGAAAGCTGCTGACCGTGCGGGATTTCGAATCGGAGCAAAAGTATTTCAACGACAAGAGGAGATTGCTTAACCGGCTTCTGTTCGGCAGCGGCGTCCTCGCCGGCATGCAGGTGGTGGCGGTGGACGACAAGACGATTACGGTGGAGATGGGTGTCGCGCTCGATTATCTCGGCCGCGAGATCGTGATCTCGGCCCCGGTGACGTTAAAGCTGTCGATGATCGACGGGTTTACGAACAACGAGTACAAGAAAAACGTCTATCTGTACGTCGCCTACGACGAAAAAGGACGCGAGCCCGTGCATTCGGTCGGCAATTCCTCAGTGCGCGGAGAGGAAACCAGCGAGTACAACCGGTTTCTGGAAAGCTATCGCTTGTACGTGAAGGAAGAAGCGCCGGCGCCGCAATCGTTCGAGCATGACGGTCTGCTCGAGGACATCGTGACGATCTATCAGGATCAGGACGTTCGCGTGACCCAGAGAATGCCGAAATTCGCCAATCCGGGCGAAGTCCTCGACGTTACCCTCGTCGTGGAAAAAACGCTGCAGGCGCCGCGCGTCTCCCTCTCCTTGGCGTATACGGCGGAAGGCTTCGATCCCCTGGGCAAGGACGGCAACCTCGTCAAATTCATCGAGCCCGGAGACAAGCAGGATACGGAATACCGGTTGAGCTACAGCGTGAAGGTGCAGGATCTCCCGGGAACGACCGGCAAGCTGACGCTGAACGCGGGCTCCGTCGAGCTGCTGCTCGGAGACAATCGCGTGCCGATCGACCATACCGTCCGCCATTCGATCGATATCATCTCCGAGCCGGTCGAGGAACGGATTACGAAAGTCTGGTACGAGCGCTCCCTGGATCAGGCGGTGGAAGGCTATGCCGATCGCGACGTCTGTCTGGCGAAAATCGGGCTGCTGCAGCTTGGGCCGACTTACATGATCGAGCAGGTGGAGCGGGTACCGTTCGGCGAATATATTCCCAATGCGTCTCTGGCCCGGCGGCTGTCCCGCAGCGGAAAAGCTTCGGCCTTGCATCGTTTCTACGCGGAGGCCCGGGCTTACGATCTCGAGTACGGCAGCAAGCCGGAGCTGGACGTCGTGTACCATCCCGAGCGCAACGCCTTCGAGTTTACGCTGGGTATCCCCAAGCCTCAGACGATTCAGGACGAGATGGCGACGGGATACGTGGAAGTGCCTCTTGACCCGCAGGCCAAGCAAGGACCGCGCTTCTTCTCGCGCGGCAAGCGAAATTATGTGACCGATGAAATCGTGCACGGTCTGGGAGAGGGCCAGGTGACGGTCGTCGTCGGACTCGAGGAGGTTCCGGATTCGCAGGCACCGGTCGGATCGGGCGGTTCGAAGGTCTATTTCGGCGAGACGGACGTATTTAAAGATACGGAGTACGAAGCGGAGCTGCCGAATATCAGCTTCGGTACGCTGATCTACCCGGACAAGGGCAGCTTCCGGATCGGCATGAAGCTGGCCGGCTCCGCCACGGGCACTTCGCTGCGCATTCGCTGGTGGGCGTTCAAGAAGCTGCCGGAAGGCTCGCGGTATCCGGTCGCCGACTTGCGCAAAGCGGTCGACGAAGCGGCCGCGGGAAGCGATAACGTCTAAACGAGCTCGCAACAAGTCAGCCGCCATCGCGATCGGGCCGTAAAGGCGAGAGGGACAGGAGGCTTGAGCATGAGCAAAATTTTGCTGTTTTTCGGTTTGACCTGGCTGTTGGGCAATCCGTTCCTTGCGATTATTGTGCTGTTGGTCGTCATCTATGTGCTGGAGAGGCGGTTTATCGGTCTGTCTCCCAGCCTGGTCAAGCCGCTGCGCAGGCGCGGCTCGATCTCCAAATGGAGAAAGCAGCTGGAGATGAGCCCGCATGACGTCTCGGCCAAATCCGAGCTGGCCAGGCTGCTGATCGAGAGCGGGAAACACGCGCAGGCTCGCGACATTTTGCGGGGCATCGAGGAGCAGATGGAGCATTCGGCCGAGTACTGGAGCGATCTCGGAGCGTGCGAGCTGGCGCTCGGACGGCCGGAGGAAGGCGAGCAAGCGATGAAGCGGGCGCTGTTGATCAGCCCGAAGGTGAAATACGGTCAGCCCTATCTCAAGCTCGCCGAGGCGCTGGCCAAGACGGAACCGAACCGGGCGATCGATTATTTGCAGCAGTTCAAGGACGTCAACTCTTCTTCGTGCGAGGCCTATTACCGGCTGGGGACGATCTATGAGAGCCTCGGCAAGTCGGCGGAAGCCGCCGAAGCGTACAAGGAGTGCCGGCAGCTGTACCGTACGCTGCCCAAGTACATGAAGCGGCATGAGCGCAAATGGGCTCTGCGCGCGTCGCTGCGCGGCCGAGCCTGATTCTCCGCGCATAGAACAAGGGGCTTGCCGCCAGCGGGCGGCTCCCGCGCCGATAAGCCCCCAGTCGTTGCCCGATCGGGAATGAACGGTTACTCGGCTTCCTCTTGCGAATCGGAAGCTTCGCTCTCGTGAGCGGCGACCTCGGCCAGCGCAGGCTCGTCCGCCTCGGCTTCCGCAACCGCCTGGTCTTCCGCCGCTTCCTCCGCTACAGCTTCTTCGGCTTCCGATTCGGCAACGGCCGCTTCCTCTGCATCCGCTGCCGCCGAAACTACCGCCACGGCTTCTTCTTCGGCTTCTTCGTCCGCTTCCGCAACCGCCTCATCCTCGGCGACGGCCGCTTCTTCCTGCTCTGCGGAAACCTCTTCAACCGCTTCCGCAGCCGTTTCATTTTGCTCCGCGCCCGCTTCGGCTACGGCTTCATCGTCAATCGCCCCTTGAGCGACCTCCTCCGAGACTTCCGCAACCGTTTCCACTTCCGCTTCCAGCCCATCTACCGCTACTACTTCTTCTGCATCCATCGATACTACCTCCCGGGCTCCATAATAGGGGGGACAACCCCCTAAAATCAACGTTATCTCTAAAGAAAAAAATTGGCAACGGTGTTATTTTGTTAGTTATTGACTGCTTTCCACGAAAGCGGGAGCAGTCGAGCCGATCCGCCGAATAACGTCAGAGATTCCTAAGCGAGTCGAATGGGAAAAGTGGCGGATGCCGACAGGTGGGATCGCTTTTCTACGACTGTCCGCTTCGCCTCCCCCGTTCGCTTAGGGCTTAATGCGCAAGGAGAAATGCCCAAAAAAATCACACATCGGACGCGCGAAAGGGCCCAAACCGAAACGAGAGGCGTTAAGCGAAAAAATCGTACATCGGCGCGCGTCTGGGGCGGAATTGGGACGGGATACTCGAAAGAATCGTACAACGGGGGGCGAAAGAAGCGAAATTGGTGGGAGATACTCGAAAGAATCGTACAACAGGGCTCAAATTGGACAGAATTGAGAGACGATGTTCGAAAAAATCGTACATTGGCGCACGGCTGGGGCGAAATTGGGACGGGATGCTCGAAAAAATCGTACAACGGGGGCTTGAACGAAATAGAAACTAATTAGCACGATAAAAAAACCGCCCAGGATAGAGATCATTCTCTGATCCTTGGGCGGTCTTTCAGCTAGTAAGAGGTCGGCCAGGCGGCTGTACTGCATTGCTCGCTCGGAGGCCGCCCGGCGACTACGGCTTAAGCGGATGAACGCTTAACCGGACCGGGACGTCTTTGTTGTAGGTGAAAATGTAGAGCGCGTCGTTCCAGGCATAGGTCATTTCGTATTTGCCGCCGTCGAGCGTTTGTTTGAGTCCTTTTAGCTGTTCGGCCTGGATCGCTTTGGCAAGCGCCTCCAGCACCGTTTTGTTCCAAGTGTTGATTTCGGTGACGGCGTAAGCTTCCGGATTATCCTCGTCGGCCTTCAGCTTAAACGAGAATTGATGGGACGCGTAAGTGAAATCGAGAGGCTCCGGAGGCAGGTCCGGTAAAAATGCCTCCTCTGCCGGGTCCGGAGACGGAGGCAGCACCTTCATCATTTTTGTCTTAGCCGCGGCCAGCGCGATAACCGGCGACGAACGATAGCTTGCTTTGCTTAGGCTCGCTCCAGCAGCCTCTGAGTTGCTTCCGATGGCACTCTTTGCATTAGAGCTGCTTCCGGTGCCAATGTTCACGCTCGTCACATTCGACCCGCCACTGACGCCACTGTTCACGCCTTTTGCACTCAACCTGTTACCAACGCCACTATTCGTATTCTTCACAATTGAGCCGCTGTCGGTGCCATCATTCGAATCCTTCGCATCCGATCCGCTGCCGCCGTTGGAACTATCCGCATTCGGGCTGGCACCGGAGTCGGTTGTACCCTGCGCATTCGAGCCGCTATCGGCGCCGCCGGCACTCGGATCGGCAGCGTTGCCGTTCGCATCGCCGCCGCTGTCTGCTTCCGGGCCGCTTGCGTTGTCCGCTGCCGCCTCGCCGCCGGGCTCTTGTCCGGCGCCGTCGTTTGCGCTTTGCGATCCGCCCGCATTCTCCGTGCCCGCGCCACCTGCGTTCTCCGCGGGCGTTGTGTCCGAGCTCCCGCTGCCATCGCCGCTGCCGCTCTCTTCCTCCGCCGCAGGGTCAATCGGCAGCTCCGCGTCGTCGATCGGCTCCAGCTCTTCGGGAAGGGTCTCGGCATCGTCAGCGGGAGGGGTGTCGGGCGCTCCCAACAGTTCCTGAAGCTTCGGCTGCGAGACACCGAGGAAGCCTTGTACGTAAATTTCCCCGCTGCGGAAATAGCCGGTATAGACGGCCGCGCCGTCCGCGTCGAGCAGTGTGCCGACGCCCTCGTACTTGTCGCCCTTGAACTTGCCGGCGTAGAGCCCGATCCCGTCCGGGCTGAACGCTTTGCCGTCACCGTCGCGCAGGCCGCCGACGAAGCCGCCCTCGTACAGGACGATGCCTTGCTCGTTCAACAGCTTGCCGGCGCCATGATACTTGCCGAGCAGGAACGCGCCCTCGTACTTGGACACGCCGGAAGCAAAATATTCCTTGCCGGTTCCGGACAGGACGCCCGCAAGAAACTGGCCTTCGTAATGCAGGGATCCGTCCGGACGATACAGCTTGCCGGCGCCTTCGTACTTGCCGGCGTTAAAAGCGCCCTCGTACACGAGCGCCCCGCTCTCGTCGTAGAGCTTGCCCGCGCCCTGATACTCGCCGCCGGCGAACGCTCCCGCGTACAGCGGCTGGTCCGGGGCGGCGTACAGCGTGCCTTTGCCCTCGTACTTGCCCGCCGCGAAACCGCCTTCGTACAGGAAGGAACCGTCCGGCTTGAACAGCGTGCCCTTGCCCTCGTACAGATCGGCCGCGAATTGCCCCCGGTAGAGGAGAGTTCCGTTCGCATCGTAAAGCTCGCCCTTGCCCGACTTCAGCCCCTGACTGAAGTCTCCGATATAGAGCAGCGTGCCGTCCGCGGCGTACAGCTTGCCCGCGCCGGAGAATTGGCCGTTATCGAGCGGACCCTGATACACCAGCTGGCCGTTCTCGTCGACGATTTTGGCCACGCCGGTAAAGCCTCGCGCCATCGCGGCCGACGCTTCGATCTTCGGCGTTCTCGCAAACCACTTGTCCACGAACTTGGGCGGCTTGATAAAGCCGAAGTAGACGACGACCAGCGTCAGCAGAACGAGGATGACGAACAGCTTTTTGGCGATGTAGAAGGTTCCGACCTTCCAGTAGTTCTCCAGCGAGCGAAGCTTGCCGCCCATAATGCTTCGCATCCATTTGACCAGCCAGCGCACGAGCAGCTTGGGCCATTTTTTGGCGCGTTTGAGCGGCATGATGATCATGCGTTTGACCGGCTTGATGAACGGCTTCAATATCATTTCGATCATGTTATGGCACCTGAATCGTTAATTGTCCCGGATTTACGATCTGTATAACACCGCCGAAGTTGCACATGCATTTGGAGGAATTGTTCAAGGCGGGCATGTTGGCGACGAGCACCGTCGGGGAGCCGGGAGCCCAGGGCGCGGCGATGGCCGGCATGCAGGGCATGGGGGTCAAAACTCCCAAAGCCGCGGCCGTTGCGGATGCGACGGCGGGGTTGGCCATCGAGTTGCACATTCCGAAAGGCGCAATATTGAGCATCGGTTTGTTATCCATAATATTGGCGATCGGCATCGCCGTCGTCGTCCGGTTGACCGGAAGCACGTTAAGCATGCCGGGCGCCATGCCGAACGAGCATTGCAGAGAAGCGCCTCCGCATACGAGCTGTCCCATTGACCCATCCTCCATTGGCGTTTTAACACGAATCATTTCTATCAATTTCCATACTACAATATTCCTTGAAAAATGTCATTTTAAATAGGAAAAAGGATGTAAAATGTCGTCGTTTATAGTACGATGGAAATAACAGGTTAAGTGACGGGAACAGGCATTGCGCGTATGCCGATTCAAGGAGAGACGGTATAACGATATGAAAAAATTGGCGTTATTGGCGCTTGTCGCCGCGTTGGCGTTGACGGGATTGTCCGTCTAT
This sequence comes from Cohnella cellulosilytica, assembly GCF_042431195.1. Taxonomy (NCBI): domain Bacteria; kingdom Bacillati; phylum Bacillota; class Bacilli; order Caryophanales; family Paenibacillaceae; genus Cohnella; species Cohnella cellulosilytica. The sequence goes on along the minus strand of NZ_JBHMDN010000013.1, from coordinate 10,797 downwards.
TGGATCATGCAGGAGGGCGGCTTTCAGAAGGGACCTTGGTCTCGGGAGCAGCCGCTTACGAACTTGTCGAGAGCCGCGGAGGCGACCGGCGGCTCGCTCATCGCAATCGGTCAGTCGAAGCAGGAGATCATGCGCCTGTCTCCGACGGGCAAGCTCGAGGCGTCGGCCGGGCACGACGGCATTCGCAGCGATTCCCGGCAGGACTTTACGGAGGCGGCCGTCGACGGGCAAGGCCGGACGATTGTACTGGATACGGTGCTCGATTCCTACGGACTGATCGTTCAGAGCGAACGAATCGTCCGCTACGGGGAGAAGGGCAATTCGCCGGAAACGCTCTATGAATGGAAGGGCAACGGAACAAGCAAGCGGATCGGCCAAATCCAGGGCCTCCAGGTGAAAGGCGACAGCCTCTATTTCTTCCTGTCTTCTGCGGAGAAGATCGCTCTGATGCGGCTGCCGCTTGGCGGCGGCCAGCCGCAGGAAGCGTTCTCGTTCGCCCTGCCCGCGGAGAGGTATCTGTCCGAGATTGTCGGAACGGAGCCGGGCGAAATCTATTATACGACCAAACGCGGCAGCATCTTTCGCGTAGCGAAGGACGGAGCGAGCGAGATCCTGTACCCGCTCGAGAGCATGGACCGCACTCGCAAAAACTTCCCCGAGAGGCTGTCGATCGCGCCCGATGGAAGTCTTCTGTTCGTCGACCGTCTTGTGAACGCGGTAACGCTCATGCCGGCGGGAGGCGCCGATCTGAAGGTGCTGCTCGACGGATCTTCGATCGTACGGTCCGTTCCGGACGCGGAAAGCGCCGAGATCATGGACGTCGTTCCAAGGACGGACGGAGGGTACGCCGTCGTGCTGAACGACCGCATTCTGCTCTACGACGAGACGAACCGGCTGACTCAGGCGCTCGATCAGGCGGGATTTTCCGGCGGGGTGCTCGCTTCGGGCTGGCTGAAATGGGGAGCGGCAGCAGCCGGGGTCTTGCTGCTGATCGTCGCGCTGCGGCTGGTCTACGTACATCTGATGAATCGTCGGGTATCCCTTTTTCTCAAGCAGGGGATTGTGATCGTTCCGATCATTTTCGTCGGGATGTTCCTGCTGGCGAATTCCATCTATAACAGCTTCTCTTCGCGAATGGAGGAAGAGATGCAGCGCGAGCTCATGCTGTTGGCCCGCAACGGGCAGCAGCTGATCGACGGGAATCGTCTGGAAAAGATGCATTCGCCGGCGGATTACCGCAACGAGGATTACGAATTCATCCGGGAGAAAATGGACTTCCTGTTCGCGAACGAGCAGGATATCGAGCGCCAGGGTTTATATACCACATTATACAAGTACGATGGGGATCAGCTGTATATCATTATGGACGACGACGACGGCGTGAACATGTTCAAACCGTTCGAGATGAACGAGGAGAACGAGGCGGTTCGCCGGGAAGGCATCATTCAGACCGGCCAATGGGAGGACGCGGACGGCAAATGGATGTATGCGATCGGTCCGATCTACAACGGCAAGCACGAGGTTGTCGGCATCTATGAGACGGGGCGCGATCTGAGCGTTCTCTATCAGGCCAATCAGAAAATCTATCAAAGCATTTTGCAAAATATCGCGATTATCACCGGCGTGCTGCTGGCCGTCATTTTGGCGGGAACGTATTTCATGCTGTCGACGGTGCGCAAGCTGCGCAAGAGCGTCATGGCGATGGCGGACGGCAACTGGGACGTCGAGGTGAGCGTCAAGAGCCGCGACGAGGTGGGCGATCTCGGCGAGCAGTTCAACCGCATGGCCAGATATATCCGGCAGTACGTATCGGACATTACGAGCTTCTCCGAGGCGTCGTACCGGTTCGTTCCGCAGCAGATTTTCAAGTCGCTCGGCAAAAAGGGCATTCTGGATATTCGGTTGGGCGATCAGGTTCAGCAGGACATGTCGGTGATGGTCGTCAATTTGCGAGATTTCCGCAAGCTGTCGCAGTCGCTGACGCCGAAGGAAAACTTCAACTTCATGAACTCTTTCCTGCGCCGCTTCGGTCCGCTCGTGCGCCGGGAGGACGGGCTGATCAGCAAATACCTCGGAGCCGGCTTCATGGCGCTGTTCCCGGGCTACGCGGAGGAGGCGCTGAGGGCGGCGATCGCGATTCGCCAGGAGCTGGACGATTATAACGTCAACCGCCGGCTGTCCGGCTACGCCCCGGTCGACATCGGCGTCGCCATTCATCGCGGTCCGCTTATGATGGGCATTATCGGCGAAGAGAGACGCTGGGAGGGCAACGTCATCTCGGACGATGTGCATTTGACCGCCACGCTGGAGAAAATGTCCGAGGAACTGGGCGCGTCGGTGCTGGTAACGCGGGATTTCTTCGAGCGGCTGCGGGAGCCGGAGCGGTTCCGGTACCGCTCGCTCGGACGGGTTACGCCCGAGGGGCAGGAGCAGTCGATCGAGCTGATTGACGTGTTCGACGGGGACTCGGAGCCGGTCCGGCAGGCGAAGGAGCGCACGAAGGCGTTGTTCGAGAGAGGGCTTATGCTGTGTCAGGAAGGCCGGTTCTATGACGCGCGCGAAACGTTCGTCGAGGTGATCAAGCAGAACCGGATGGACAAGGCCGCCAAGCTGTACTTCTATCTCTGCGACGAATACTACCAGAAGGGCACGTCTTCCGGCTGGAACGGGACGCTGGCGGTATAGCGCGAAAGGGAGGAAGCGGGAATGATTACCCGGACTTACGAGATTCATCTGCTGGATTCGGCGGCAAGGGCGCGGAGCATCGTGGAGTTCCTGTTCTCCGAGCATTCGTTCGACGATACGAGATATACGCCCGGCGAAGAGGAGCAGCTCAGAGCTTTGCCGTACCGGGCGCTCGACGGACAAGCCGTCGTCTGGTACGCGACCAACGAGCGGGACGAGATTATCGGCGTGAGCTGCGCGGCCGAGAACGATCAGAAAACCGGAGGTTACAGCTGGGACTACGTGGTTGTGCATCGCGATCATCGCGGCTGGGGCATCGCCGGAGCGCTGCTGGAACGAATGCTCGTTTATTTGCGCCAGGCGTCCGCCCGATATTTGATGACGTACACCTGCAGCCTTCCCGAATACAAGACGGCCCGCAAAATGTTCGAGAAAAACGGGTTCAAACTGATCGGCCAGTGCCCGGACTATTATTTCGACGGGGAAGACCGGCTCATTTACTGGTTACGGATTTCATAAGAGAGTTGAGTAGGTATGATTGCACAACAATGGATTCGCCGCTTGGGAATTATGACGGAGGACCGGCACAAGCTCGCGCTGATGGTGCCGGTCTTCCTGCTGTGCGGCATCGCCGAGATGCTGAATTACAACGGCTTCATGACGCTGTTCAACCAGCGCTTCGGCAGCGCCTATCTGCCTTACGTGTATGCTGCGGAGGCGGTGGTTCTGCCGTTGGAAGCCTGGTTTATGACCTGGCTCGCCGGCAGAATGACGAAGCCGGGATTGATGCGGACGATGTATTCCCTGATGATCGGCATCGTAGCTTTTAACGCGATTGTGCTGATCGGTTTGCGGGCGGCCGGAATCGACTTCAAGTTTTATTATCCGTTTCTTTTTTTGACGTCGAACTTTGTCGTCCGTCAGCAGACGATTCTGCTGTGGAGTCTGGCCGTCGATCTGTGTCCGACGCAGCAGGCGAAGCGGCTGATGCCGTTCTTCGTGGCGGCGGCGACGCTGGGCGGCGTGGCCGCCGGTCTGATCACGCAGGCGGTCAGCCCGCTGCTCGGTCCCGATATCGTCTACGTGCTGGGGCCGCTGTTTCTGCTGGCCGCTTTGTACAATTATCGCAAAGCGATCGCGGATTACCTCGTGCCGCTGGCGCTCAGATCGGCGGGAGGAGACGAAAGCGGTCAAGAGACGCTGACGTCGATGGATTATTTCAGACGGACGCTTAAATCTCCGTTCCTGCTGGGTGTGCTGGGGATGATGACGATCATGCCGGCGCTTTATTTTCTGATGGAGTTCGTGTTTCTGAATACGGCGCATACCGCTTATCCGAACGAGGCCGACTTCGGCAAAATGTTCGGCGTCGTCACGACCGTTCTGTTTGCGCTGGCGTTCCTGCTGCAGCTTGTCTCGGGGCGTCTGATGACGTGGTTCGGAGCGAGCGGCATGCTGGCTGGCATCTCGGCCGTCTACGTGCTCGCTTTCGCGGCCGCATGGGGGATGATCGGCTCGCCCGCGGCGATGCTGGCGGTGTCCGGCGGCTATATGCTGACGTATTTGTTGATCTATTATTCGGCTGAGCCTTCCTATCAATTGTTTTATAAAATGCTGCCGCTGCAGCAGCGGGACGGCTTTCGTTATGTGGCGCAGGGCGTCGCTACCTTCGCGGGCATTCTGCTCGGGGCGGGATTGCAGTTTCTGCACACGGGCTTCGGCTGGAGCTTCGCCGCGTTGGCGGCGTTCGGTCTGGGCGGCGCGGCGATCATGCTCGTCTTGTCGTGGATCGTTCGCCAGCTTTATATGAAGGAACTCGTCCGCAGCCTGCAGACGGCCGGCTTCTCGGAAGACCAGGAGCTGGCGGAGAGCTATCAGGAGTTTTTCCGCAATTCGCGCACGATGGGCGCGGTGCAGGCGATGCTTGGGCATGACAGCGAGGAAGCCCGGGAGATCGCGCTGAATTTGCTCGGACGCAGCAAAGATCCGCGCTATTTGCAGGAAATTCTCGCCAAAATCGACGACGAAAGTCCGCGGGTGAAAATCGCCGCGTTGAAGGCGCTCGATCTGTCCGGGGCCGGCCTGGAGGAGATGGCCAAGGTAGCCACGCTGCTGGAGGACCCGGAGCCGGACGTCCGTCAGGAGGTTGTGCGCAACCTGGCGCGGATGAAGCATATGTCCTCGCAGGCTTTCTTCTTCCTGCGGATGAAGCTGCTCGACACGTCGCCGATGGTGGTGGCCGAAGCGGTCAAAGCGATGTATATGCTGGAGAGCGCGCAAAGCTACGAAGCCTGCTACGAGGTCATCGAGCGGATTCTCAAGGAAGGCGGAGAATCGTCGATCCACGTCTGCCGGGTCGTGGCGGAATTGCGGCTGGATCGTTTTGCCGCAGAGGTGAAGGAGCTGCTGGAAGACCCGCATCCCGCGGTGAGAGTGGCCGCGACGGCTTGTCTCGGCGTGCTGAAGCGGACGGAGGTCGTTCCCGGATTGCTGGCGAAGCTGCCGGTAGCCGATCAGGAGCTGTACCGCGTTACGGTGCGGGCGCTGATCGATATGGGCGACGGCGTCATTGACTCGCTGAAGAAGGCGCTGCCGGCTGCTTCGCCGAAAAGCTGGAGCGCCTGCGTCACGGCGCTGGCGAAGCTGCTTCCGGGCGAGGAGGTGCGCGGCTGGCTGGCCGAGCAGGGCGCGGACAAGCTGACGGAGCATGCGCAGTCGGCGCTGCTGCCCGCGGCCTACGAGGCGCTGGGCCGCGCGGATTTAGCGGAGCTGGCGGAGCTCCGGCAGCGCGATCTGGAGCGGACGATCCACGACGGCGTCTGGGCGATTCTCGAGCGGTTGACAGACGAACAGGTCGTCGCCTCCGTGAAAAAGGCGCTGGCGGATGAGGACGAGGAGGTTCGCAGCGGCGGTCTGGAGGTGCTCGCCGAAGGAATCGGCGGCGTGCGCAGGCTGTCGCAGAGGCTGGCGGCGAGCTGGCAGACGGATTCGGAGCGCGCGGCCAATCCGACCGCGGAAGCGGCGGCGGAGGCGGTCGCCCTGTCGGCGGAATCGTCCGACGACTGGTGGCGGGAGATGGCCGAAGAATGGCGGCGAGGGGAGGAGGGACAAGCGATGAAGGAAGAGCAGAGCGTTGGTGCCGGCTCGGGTGCGGGATCAGGTTCAGGTACGAATGCGGGTACAGGCGTGGGATCAAGTTCAGGTGCCAGTGCCGGTTCGGGTACAGGTTCAGGTACAGGTTCAGGTACAGGCGTAGGATCAAGTTCAGGAGCCGGGGTGCTTGGTCGGTTAAACAAAGTCGTTTTCCTGAAGAAAGTACCGTTTTTCGCCGACCTGTCGCTTGAAGAGCTGGGCTTGATCGCAGGCGCGGCGACAGAGATGACGTTCGAGGACGGCAGCTATTTGCTGCACAGGGGAGAGAAGAACCCGGCGATGTATGTCGTCATCGAAGGCAACGTCGAGCTGACGAGCGTATCCGCCGCAGGCTGGGAGGGCACCTTGGGCGTACTCGGAGCCGGCGAGGTGTGCGGCGCGACGTCGGCGCTCGATGAATCGCCTTCATCGGTGACCGCGCAGGCGTTCTTCGGCGACGTTCGCGTGCTGGCGCTGCAGCGCGAGGACGTGACGAGGCTTGTCCGTCTGTATCCGGAGATCGGAATCGGGCTGCTGCGGGCTTCTCTGGCGCGAATCCGGCTGCTGGAAGAGATGATGATGAAAATCGATTCGTGATCCTATCCGACGAGCCTAGATGATTTGGGCTGCTTCGAGCGATTTCGTTCTTCGAGATCGTTTGATAATTGACGTTTCTTACGGACGGTGGGCGCCATGTCATACGTGTTGCGGCGAGGCAAGGAGATACGGGGAAAGAATATAGATATGTAGATTAGACCCTGCTTGCTTGAATATTTCTACGATACGTAAGGCATAGGCGTTACTGCAATGTTTCGCGCGGTTGAACCCTGTTTCTAATTTGCGATTGGACATTGCCTTCTTTCCCGCTCTACATTATTTGATACGGCGCAGCTCCGCAATATCGGCTTCGTGCGAGATTGATCTAACCGATAAACGTTCCAGTATTTTTTGCTGCTCCTGCTGGATATTAATGACGGTTTGTTGATTATCTTTAAGGATCTGGACATCATCGTTCAGTTGATTGATGCTATTATTCGCTTCCAACACTGCCTGTTGTACCAACGGGATTAGGGCGGTGTCTTTTTTCATTTCGGTAATATCGGTCTCCATTCGGTCAAGTCGGCCTTCCACCCGATCAAGACGTGAGCTGAATCCGGTCTCCATCTGGTCAAGGCGACCATCCATCTGATCGAGGCGATCTTCCATCCGATCAAAGCGACCATCCATCTGATCGAGGCGGCCTTCTATCCGATCAAAGCGATCATCCATCTGATCGAGGCGGCCTTCTATCCGATCAAAGCGATCATCCATTCGATCAAGGCGTACATGGATAGGTGTCAAAGCTTCCGCTAATACCGATTGAAGTACCTCTTTCAAGTTGTCGCTCATAGTGCGTTTCCTCCTTGGGGCTTCTAGAACCGCATAATTCGACTTTCAACTTCAATAAGCGCGACCACGAACAAGTTATTGTATAAATACTCTAACATGTTTTTAAACAAAAATAAATGATATTTAACGATATATAAATGTGCTTGAGATACAATTTTTTGATATGTATAATTCTAATTATAGTAATGGAAATTTACACGGATAGATGAGAGTAAAATGGAGCGGAACAGGTCAGTAAAGCTTCTGAATTCAAAGAGCTAATTCAAGAAGAATTCGTAGATAATTGTCAAATCTAGAGACCGGGACCGTTTTATACAATGATGCCGTCCCAGTGCAGTTCTTGCCCGAACGAGGACGCGATCGGGACTCGAGCGGGCAGTTTGCAGACGAAGCGAATGTGCGGCGTTAGAACGTTCCGGAAGAGAGTTGACTTTGCTCGAGCGTTCCCGTATATTGGTCGGCAAAGCCTTGCAAAGATAGCGGGCGAGGAATGGAAATCGGAGGAACGACAGCGATGAACGGAGCGGGGAGAAATCGGACGCGTGGTGGGCATAAGCCGACCGGCGGCCAGGAGAAGAACGGACGTCGGGAACGCGGGGCTTCGGGAGCCGGACGGAGCGGAGGAGCAGCGCGGGTGGGAACGGCCGGACGCAGAAGCGAACGCGCAGCGAAGGCTGGAAGCTATGGACGCGGGGAGCCAGCGGCGAGGGGAGCAGGTCAAGGGCGAGAAGAGCATGCGGCGAAGGCTCCAAGCCAGGGGCGCGCTGGAGGCAGACGCAGCCTGCGGGCGGAGACGCCGGTTGGCAACGGAGGCGGCGCGCGTCCGGCCGAACGCAGCTCCGGCGGCAGGCGAGCAGGGGCAGTGACCGCATCGGGAACCGCCGCTCGGGGCGGGGGGCAAACGCAGCCTATGCTCGGGATGGGCCGCATCAAAGGCGAGTGGATGGACATTCGGCTGCCGGATAGTTTGACAGGCGCGCCGCTGGCGGCCGTCGCGAAACATTTGCCGCTGCCGCCCAAGCTGCTTTCCAAGCTGATGCAAAATCGCGGCTGCTTGCTGCAGGGAGCGAACCTGCGGCTGCATCTGTTTCCGCGGGAGAGCCGCGATTATCCGTCCGACTGGATGGAGCTCAATATCCTGTACGAGGACGAGTTTACGCTTGTTGTCAACAAGCCGGCGGGCATCGAGGTGCATCCGAGCGAGAAAGGGCAGCGCAAGACGCTCGCGCATGCGGTCGCCGCGTATTACGAGATGACGGGGCAGGATTTGCGGATACGCCACGTGCACCGCATCGACAAGGATACGACCGGACCGGTATTGTACGCGAAAAACGAATTCGCCCAGTATCAATATGATAAAGGAATGCGCGAGAAAACGATCGGGCGCGTCTATGTGGCGTTGGCCGAAGGCGGCGTGGAAGGGAACAAGGGCAGGATCGACAAGCCGATCGGCCAGGACCGGCACCACTCCACGCGCCGCCGCGTAAGCGAGACGGGCGATCCGGCGGTAACGCATTACGAGGTCGTCGAGCGGTTCGCGGATCATACGCTCGTTCGGCTGCATCTGGAGACGGGGCGTACGCATCAGATTCGCGTCCATCTGTCGTCGATCAACCATCCGCTGGCCGGGGACGGTCTATACGGCGGCAAACGAGGGATCATCTCCCGTCAGGCGCTGCACGGAGAGAGGCTCATCTGGCGCCACCCCTGGACCGGGGAGAAGCAGCAGGTGACCGCTCCGCTCCCGGACGACTTCCGGGAAGCGTTGGATAAGCTTCGCCGCGCTAAGCAAAATTGATCTCACATATGAAACAAACAAAGCACCTTCAAGCCTCCATGTCGTAGGATATGGTGGACAACTTTGAAGGTGCTTTATGTTGAAAATTATTCGAGTAACTATTGATATTAGAAAGAAGATAAGTACTTAAACTACTCCATGGCTGCCCCTAATAAAGCTTATCAGATGTACTCGGTATGAAAAGTAATCGACTAGAAAATGTTTTGGTGACAAATGGTAGAAAATAAAGTAGGATTATGGATGTCGAAGAAAAGGGAAAAACAGGGGGATATGGCATGTTATTCAGGTCGGTAAGTGTGCTCGTGGTTCTTGTTATGATTCAACTAGCACTTGGAGTAGGTGTTTTTGCCAGTGGCTCCTATCAGTATGAGTATGATCTTAATAATAGATTGATGGGGATCAAGAAGAATGGCATTTATATAAAAAAGTTTACATATGACGCTAATGGCAATCAATTGACCTCGACAATCGAGGGGCGTCCAGAAGCAGCATTAACGTTCCCTACGGGAAGCGAAAGCAACCCCAGTTCGATCGATACTGCAGTTGTAAATATTGCATGGACACAAACGGCCTCACCTGCAAGTGGCGCTTTTGAATATGTTCAAATTCAAGTACGGGATGCTGGTGGGGCTCTGGCTTGGGATTCGGGTACGCTTAATCAGCCTACTTCCACTGCAACAGGAAGTTTCGAATGGGTTTCGGCTTTGCCTCAGAATGAGAAGTTTCAATTACGTTTGCGCGTGAAGGATTCGGAAAGCTGGTCGAGTTGGACAGAATCAGGCTGGTTCGTGCTGAACGATGCGGAAGAAATCGATAATCTTATTAAGAACGGTGGTTTTGAGAAGGCTTATGGTGACTCTCAATATTATTGGGATCATCGTGCCGATGCTTTCGATACTGGCGAAATTGCTCTTGTTTCAACACCTGTTGTAAAGGGAGCCCGAGCGTTAAAGATCGAAGCGACCGGATTGGCGTCGTGGGCGAGAGCGCAAGTCTTGCAATCGGTGGCAGTTGAAGGCGGAAAAGCCTACCTGTTATCCGGCGATGTGTATACGCCGCAGTTGCAGAACGCATTCGCGGAGCTGCATATCCAATACTACAATGCAAGCAACAGCAGTCTTGGTCAGGATTATGTCCGCCAGGAAACGGCTATAACGGGCTTCGCGCATTTGGAGAAACGTAGTGTCGCACCGGAGGGGACGGTTCGTGCACAGGTCAGCGTCAGACTTTCCGCGAATGCAGTGGGTAACGGCAGTGGTTTGCTATATGCCGACAACATCGACCTGCGCGAGACAACGGATCCGAACCTGCTGGTGAATGCGGACTTTGAGCATACACTGGACACAAGCGCGACCAACTGGCAGAGCTTTAACGCCGGCACAGGTACGATTGGCTCGACATATTCACCGGTAGCGAGCGGAAGCAAGGCGATGAAGATCGAAGCGGCAAACTTGCCGATCTGGCAGAGCGGCTATATTCGTCAACGGATTAATGTAGAGGCAGGTCAAACCTTTAAGCTGAGCGGACAGCTGCATGCGGAAGAACTGAACAATTCTTCCGGACAGCTACTCGTGTGGTTCTACGATGAGGACTGGACAGAGGTAGGATCGTTTACAGCTGAACTGAATCAAACGACAGAAGGTTATGTGTATCTGGAGAAGCAGGGCATCATTCCAGAAGGCACGGTGTTGGCGGAAGTCGGAGTGCATTTGACGGCCAATCAGAGCGGCGGCTCGGGTACGTTGTATGCCGATGCGCTGAAGTTTGAATACGAGGAACCGCTGATTGAGGAC